>JAUSOT010000278.1 GCA_030656075.1 Candidatus Cloacimonadales bacterium | reverse complement strand
ATAAGTGTTTTTTTATTTTTATTCGTTTCATATTTACCTCGAGGAAGAAAATATTAGACGAGTATTTTATGTCAATTCATTTTCGTATTATTGATAGCGGTTTGGTATTAGAAGATTACAGCCTGATAAAAGGCAGTTCTGTTTTCAAAGATAAATTGGGAGAAGTGATTGCCGACAACAGATTCACTCTTCATTCCAAACCTCTTAGTGGTGAGTTGGCGGGTAATTACTTTGTTACCAACGATGGTTATGAAGCTCAAAACAGCACGATTATTGAGAAAGGGATTTTGAAAACATTTGAATTGAGTTTGTATGGTTCGAGAAAGACCGGCAAAACCAGAGCAGTGAACAGCGGTGGTTGTTACATCGTAGAACCAGGAGAAACAGAATTTGAGGAAATGATCAAGAATACTGAGAAAGGACTTCTGCTTTGCCGTTTCAGCGGCGGCAATCCCAATGATAGTGGCGATTTCAGCGGTGTTGCCAAAAACAGTTATTACATCGAAAACGGTGAGATCAAATATCCGGTGAGCGAAACGATGATCAGCGGCAACCTGGTGGAAATGTTACAGAATATCGTGGAGATTTCTGCGGAACGGATCAATACCGGTTACCAGATCTATCCCTGGATCAAATTCGATGGAGTTACGGTTTCGGGGAAATGATAACCTCACCCTCAATCCCTCTCCTGGGAGGAGAGGGAGGCAGATGCGAAACAGGAGTTTCGCTGGTACATGCGTTCCCAAACAGGAGTTTAGGAACGAGAAGAAATTGTCTCGAGTCGTCGTCGCAGGCTTCTTACGACTCGAAACTTATCGGAGTTTCGCTTACAATACCGTTCCCAAACAGGAGTTTAGGAACGAGAAGAAAGAACGGGAGTTTAGGAACGAGAGGAAAAAGGGCAATGGGAACGATAGGAAAGAAGTAAGGAATTAAGAATTTAAGGAGGAAAAATGGATTTTACTTTTATAATAGCGATAATATTATTTCTTTTTATACTCTTCTTAATTATTTTACATTTAAGAAATAAATACGCCAATCAACTAACAAATTTCAAAGTCTATTTCTATCTTGGAGTAGTATTTATAATAATGGGAATAGCTATGAAATTCTACGTTTTATCCATCATAGGTTTGGTGTTTATGATAGTTGGATTTGCTAATAAGAGAAAATGGAGAGGATTTGAAGATTGGGAAGGTCTTTCACCTAAACAGAGGAAATTTAAAATAACTATTGTTATCATTTTATCGGTAATTTTTTTATATTTTTCTATTACTAAATACTGGTTACGAATCCCCTGATTGGTAACCAATGAATTTGCGAAGTCTGGTTTCGCAAAAAGATCATTCCCAAAGAGGGCTTTGGGAACGAAAAAGAGAAGTGGGTTTTGGAAACGAAACTGAAAAGAGATGAATCTGAATACGGCATCTCATGTTCCTTCTTTTTGAGCTTGCGATGAAGAGAAGGAAATAGCAAGGATGAGTAATAAGGAGTTTTTTATGATTTCAAATCCAACAATTGATGTTCTGATGAATCATCGATCGATCCGCAAATATACAGATGAAGTTCCAAATGAAGAGATAATCGAAACGATCGTAAAAGCAGGCCAGCAGGCAGCTTTTGCCGGGCAATTGGGAAGTTTGATCTTATCGCGAGATAAAACCAGACATCCATTCAGTGCACCTCTCTACTTCATCATTTGCGTGGATATTCATCGTATGCGGAAGGTGATGGAAAAACGGAACTGGCAAATGATTTCATCCGATGCTGCCATGCTGATGTTCGGAGTGCAGGATGCCTGTTACCTGGCACAGAATCTGGTGATTGCAGCTGAAAGCCTGGGATTGGGAACCTGCTATCTTGGGTTCGTTCCTTTCAATGCCGATAAATTGATCGAGAAATACAAACTGCCGCCTAAAGTTTTTCCTTTGGTGGGAATTTCAGTTGGTTATCCCGCCGAAAATCCTCCGGTGCGTCCTCGTTATCCGCTGGATTTTGCCTGCTATGATGGAGTATATCTAGAATTTTCTGATGAACAAATAGAAAAAGCCATGCAGGTGATGGATGAAGGCTACTTGGGACAGGATTATTATCAGAACGGAAAATTGATCATCAAGCTGGAAAACGACAGGGAAGAAACTTTCGATGGCAAAACCTACAGTTGGACTGAACATATTTCACGCAAGTGGGGACAATGGCTGCAGGATCCAATGGAAATGAAGGAAATATTAAAGAAATACGGATTTGAGATTTAGGAGCAACTTTAATTTGCTCTCGCATCCAAGCCACTGCTTGAATGCAGATGCGAAACAGGAGTTTCGCTGGCAGTTGCGTTCCCAAACGGGAGTTTAGGAACGAGAAGAAAACCTGAATTTTATAATCCAACATTCGAATATTTGAAATCGATTGGTTTTATAATAATTTAAGAAATGGGGCATTATAATTGAATTTTAAAACCATGCACCTGAACGGAATCCATTATTCCGAGCCGGTTTAGCGACCATCAGTTGAAATAAACTTCCGAAGTTTCACAAAGTTCTTCTTGGGAGATAAACTTCGGAAGTTTAATTTTATAAAAAATTTTAAAAGGATTTATACTATGAAAACAATAACCAGAGAAGAGATCCAGAGTTTGATTGATAATAAAATGGATTTTGTGCTGGTGAATGCTCTCAGACCGGACAGCTTTGCCACATCCGCGTCTGGTAGTAGTCCCGATTTATTCAAAAACTCTTAGAGGAGAAGTGCCAAAGTTGGTAGATTTCTATAACTGAGAGAATACTTCTTGCATTTCTTATGTTCCTTCTTTCCGAACAAAGTGAGAAGAGAAGGAAAAAGCAAGGATGAGTAGAAAAACGAACCGGAGTTTCGCATCAAAACACGTTCCCAAAGAGGGCTTTGGGAACGAGAGTGAATTTATAAATATAATAATATCTTACTAAATATGTTGCCTTAATTAGCCGATAAAAATTTTCGTCACTCCAGAAATTGAGTGCGAATTTTGAGTTAAGGATCACGAAAGCTTTCGGGAGAATTGACTTAAAATCCGCGATAATTAATTATTTGTTTCATCCTCAACTCAAGCGGTGCCTTAAGTCGAGTCTGAAAGTTATCACTTAGGAGATGAAAGTGCAGAAGATAAAAAATATAGCGATCATCGCCCACGTCGATCATGGTAAAACCACCTTGATCGATGCTGCTTTGCAGCAGTTGGGAGTATTCCGCGAGAACGAGAAAGTCGATGAACGGGTGATGGATTCCAACGACCTGGAGCGGGAGCGGGGCATCACCATTTTTTCCAAGAATGCTTCGATCTATTACGAAGATTACAAGATAAATATTGTCGATACACCCGGCCATGCCGATTTCGGGGGAGAAGTGCAGCGCATCATGAAAATGGTGGATTGCGTTCTGCTGCTGGTGGACGCTTTTGAAGGACCGATGCCGCAGACCAAATATGTGCTGAAGAAATCACTGGAACTGGGACTCAGCCCTATCGTCGTCATCAATAAGATAGATCGCCCCAACTGCCGTCCCAAAGAAGTGCTGGAAATGGTTTTCGATCTCTTCATCGAATTGAATGCCAACGATCATCAGTTGGATTTCCCGGTGATCTATGCTTCCGGCCGAGACGGCATTGCCAAGTATGAACTGGATGAAGAATCGGACAACCTTAAACCTTTGTTTGAAACGATCATCAAGCATGTTCCGGACTCAGCCGGTTTCCTTGATAAACCGTTGCAGATGCTTATTTCTGCCATAGAATATGATAATTATTTAGGAAAGATCGGTACTGGAAAGATCAACAACGGATCGGTTTCCCAGGGTGAGGAGATCGTTCTTTTAAAACGGGACGGTGAACGCCTTTTATACAGAATTTCCAAGATTTTCCAATACGTGGGACTGAAAAAACAGGAAGTGAAAAAAGCCTTTGCCGGGGATATTGTATCTCTGGCCGGTATGGAAATGGTTGATGTAGGAGAAACCGTTGCCGATAAAAATCATCCTTATCCGCTGCCGCTGATCGAGATCGATGCTCCGACTTTGGCTATGAAATTCCGCGTCAATGATTCTCCCTTTGCCGGTCGTGAAGGACGCTATCTCACTTCCCGCAAGATATTGGAACGGTTGCAGAGAGAGCTGCAAAGCAACGTGAGCCTGAAATTGGAAGAAACCGGTTCTGCCGATGAATTCATCATTAAAGGCAGGGGTGAACTGCAGCTTTCCATCCTGATCGAAAATATGAGAAGAGAAGGCTATGAATTCCAGGTTTCCAAACCGAAAGTGATCTACCGCGAACTGAACGGCAAACGAACCGAACCGATCGAACTGGTCATGGTGGATACCGATAACGATTACGTCGGGACAGTGATCGAAATGCTGTGCCTGCGCAAAGGTGAAATGCTGGATATGGTGCAGGGCACCGACGGTTATTCCCGTTTGGAATTCAAAGTTCCGGCTCGTGGATTGATCGGTTTCAGAAATGAATTTCTCACTTCCACCCGGGGAACCGGCATCATCAATCACAGCTTTTATGAATATGAATTTTACAAAGGCGATATTGCGCAAAAGAAGCGCGGAGCCCTTATTGCCATGGAAAATGGAACAGCGACCGGTTATTCTCTGAACAGTTTTTCACCACGTGGAACAATGTTCATCGAACCCGGCACAGAAGTTTACGAAGGAATGATCATCGGTGAACATACAAGGGATAATGATCTTGTGTTGAATATAGTACGCGGCAAGAAACTCACAAATATGAGGGCTGCCGGCTCGGATGACAACATCAATCTGGCAACTCCCCGCAAATTCTCTTTGGAACAGGCTCTGGAATATATCGAAGATGATGAATTGCTGGAGATCACTCCGCATAATATGCGATTCAGAAAAATGGTGCTGAAGGGAATTGAACGTCAAAAAAACAGAAAATTTGAAGATTGAAAATTTAAAAGCTTCGGAACTGTGAAAAAACCTGCCATTGGTTTACAAGCCTTTGGATTGCAGGTAAACTTTTAAGTAAGTTACTGGGATGTGCAAAGTTGGAGAAAGGGCAATTGAAAGAAATTTACCCCAAATTTATTGAAGAATATAAAAAAGCTTTCAATCCAAATAATGCAATAGACAGTTATCTATCTTCTTATAATAAGATAGACTTAACTACATAAATTAGACGAATTTTTTAGAAGTGATATATGTTCCTTGCTCTCTGCCCTTTGCTCTTCTTGCTTTTCTTTCTGGTACAACTTTTCCCATTCTTTCCTTCGAATTATTGCCTTGTTTGATTTATCGATGCCAGTGATAGTCAAAGTAGGGTGTATGTGATTCTGGGTGTGAATGAAACGTGGCATCCGCAATATGAATAACAGGGATTTTTATGGCAGCCTGAACATCATCAAAAAGTTTGTGAAGAGTATTGGCACAGATCAGCAGACAATCCGCTCCTGATCTTTCCAACATTATTGCTTTTTCACATAGAAGTTTTGTTTTTTCCTGCCGGGAAGAGGAAAGAATAAAATCGAAATCAACAGAATAGAGAAGGATTTTAGCGGAATGCACACCTCCATCTTTGCCCTCGTCAATTCATTCAAAATCCGGTAATATTCTTTAGTAGATTTTCAGGTGGTACCACCGATCAAACCGATTGTTTTCATTTCGTTTATCTTATTTGACCTTCAATAATTCTATGTCAAAAATCAAATCTGCTTTGGGTGGAATGGGTCCATAACCATTTTCACCGTAAGCCAGTTGATAAGGAATTATCAAGCGCGCTTTACCGCCTTCCCGCATCAGAGCTACACCTTCATCCCAGCCTTTGATCACATTGCCCATGCCGACTGTGAACTCAAAAGGCTGGCCTCTTTTTACTGAAGAATCGAATATTGTTCCGTCGGTGAAATATCCTGTATAATGCACCGAGACAGTATTTCCCGGAGCGGCTCTTAAACCGGTTCCCTGTTTTACCAGAATAAATTCCAATCCGGAATCTGTTTTGGTGGAAACTTTTCCTTCAAAGTCAAACGGTTCGATCTTGATGCCGGGTTTAAAATCTACAAGTTCAACATCGAAATTTAGAGTTGAATTGGCTGGTATCGGGCCGACCTGTCTGCTGCCGTAACCAAGTTCCGGCGGAATGATGAAAGTTGCTTTTGCGCCTCTGTTCAACAGAGTTATCCCTTCATCCCAGCCTTTGATCACCTGTCCATTTCCCAATTCAAATTCGATGGGTTCGTTACGGTCGTAGGAACTGTCGAATTTAGTACCATCTTCCAAAGTCCCGAGATAATGCACAGTTACGATATCTCCATTTTTAGGATGATCACCTGTACCTTCTTGAGTGATCAGATACATCAATCCTGATTCCGTAGAGATGTAATTCATTTTCTTTTCCCCTTCAGTTTGTTGTTCTACTGCCAGGCAATAATTTGCAATAATTAAGATTAATACGAGTGCAAAAGCGAAACTTTGTTTCATTTTTTCTCCTTAATTAATGGTATAAATTTCTACATTTATTTTATTGTTTAAAAATTCTATTTTATCCAACTGCAGTCCACGTAAGTGATCTTTAATATACATATCCAGGTAAACGATAATATTCGATTTATCAAGTTCAATATATTTGTTCTTAAATACAGCCGGATTTTTCAAGGCCTTTTCCACCAGCCAGGCTGTCTTGATCTTGAAGATCAGCAATCCTTTTTCAAATTCCAGGAATTCCAGTGAAACATCGACAGTTGTGGGAAAAGGAACTTTCAATTTGAATTTGAATGTCATGGTTTTACCATCAACTACCAGGTTAGAAATCTGTTTTGGCAGGATTTCGTTTGCTACCAGCACGTCTATAATCTCGGCAAAAGTAAAACTAAATTCAGCCATTATTTTCTCCCGGATTGAAAAAAAATAAACAGGTTAATGTTGCAAGAAAATTCGGATTAAACTCCCGGATGTTTCTTTTTGGTGAAATAGATAATATCATCAAAACGTTTGTATCCGACTTTTGTAAAAAGCTGCATGGATTGAGAATTCCAGTCTTCGATCAAACAGGCAATTATCTCGATCCCTTGTTCATAAAGGAAGTTCTCTGCTTTTTCGATGAGAATTTTAGCCAATCCCTGTTTTCGAAAATCGGGATGAACGGCTAACCTGTTTATCCAGCCTTTGCGTCCGTCGTGAGAAGCCAAAATTGCTCCGAGAAGGCGTTCTTTCCTGAAAGCGAGAAATAATGCTTCATTAGAATTTTTCAGTTCTCTGAGCATTTTTCCGCGTTTGTCACGTCCGTTTGAACGATAGGGAAGACCTGCATCGATCCATAATTTAACAAGATCATCATAATCTTCCGGCTGCATTTGGCGGAATTGGAGGTCAAATAAATTCATATTTCTAAATTACAATACTATTTTTTATAAAATTACTTCAATCCTCAAACTAGCAAATATCCCAAAACCATGTTGATAATCGAGATCAGAATGGAAGCGATTGCTGCTGTGAGACAGCCTTCTACTTTAAACTTGGGAACGATCTTGGAAACAATGATCAGGCAAAGTCCATTAACCAGAAACAGAAATAATCCAGGGTCAGGATGGTCGGAATAATCGTTAAAAAGATCAGGATAGGACGGACAACAGCATTTACCAATGCCAGGATCAAGGCTGCCGCCAAAGCTGTGAAGAAGTCTTCCACGTAATAGAGTTTGGTGAATTTTCCTACCAGGTAAATGGAAAAAGCCATGATCAGGAATTTGATTATTACGGTATTCATCAGTTCGAAAATTTCCTTAAAAATGCCGGAATTTCCATCTGTTTTCCGGGAAACTCCTTAGTATTACTTTCTTGTTCTTTATTCAAATTCATGGAATCCGAATTACGAATTCTCTGCAGAGTATTGCCAATATCTTCACCACTTTCTGCTTTGTCTTGAATGATGCTTTCCCGTTCATAAACAGATGTACCCGATGTATCCAAACCAGTTGCGATCACGGTTACTTTGATCTTGCCTTCCATCGAATCGTCAAATATCAGCCCGGTGATCATATCTCCTTCATCACCGGTTTTCTGCACGATCTCGTTAGTGATGATTTCAAATTCATCTATCTTGAAATCTTTACCGGCAGTTATGTTGATCAAAATTCCTTTAGCATTTACTACTGAGATATCTGAAAGAAGAGGATTATTTAAAGCCGTGTTTGTAGCATCGGCAGCGCGATTGTCACCATCTCCGAAACCAGTGCCCATCAAAGCCATGCCATGATTGGTCATCACGGTTTTCACATCGGCAAAATCGACATTCATATAACCGCTGAAATGGATTATATCGGAAATGGCTTTGGCAGCTTCATACAGGACATCATCGGCTTTTTTGAAAGCTTCGATCACCGTCATGTTCGGGTAAATTTCCTTCAACTTTTCATTGGGAACAACGATCAAAGTGTCAACTTGCTCTTTCAGCTTTTTGATGCCTTTTTCAGCATTTACAGTTCTTTTTTTTCCTTCTCGTATAAACGGACGATTGACGATCCCAATTGTGAGAATTCCCATTTCCTTAGCCATCTGAGCAATGATGGGAGTGGCTCCGGTTCCGGTTCCGCCGCCCATTCCGGCAGCAATGAATAGGAGGTCGGTATCTTTGAGCAAACGCTTGATATCTTCCCGTGATTCTTCGGCAGCTTTGCGTCCGATCTCAGGATTTGAACCGGCTCCCAATCCTCTCGTAACTTCTTTTCCCAGTTGCAGTTTCATTTTAGCCCGAGATTTCTTCAAATCCAGAATATTGGTATTAGCCACGATGAATTCCACGCCCTGCAGGTCGTATTCTATCATCGTATTGATGGCATTTCCGCCGGCACCGCCGACCCCGATTATCTTGATATTAGTTCCAAAAGGTACTTCGTCTTGATTCAGATCAAGTTCGAGCATTTTGCCCCCTGTTTTTAAATATAATCTTTGAAATTTGCTAAAAGCTTTTTAAAGAAATCACTGATCGGATCGCTACTTTTAAAGCTTTTGATTTTAATGTTCTTACTCAGTATTTCATTATATGCCTGGTACAGAATGCCTACAACTGTTGAATATTTAGGATTGTTCAATTCTTCAATTGGTCCGGCCAGATTTTGCAGATGCGGATAACCGACTTTGGTGGACATGTTAAATATTTCTTCAGCCAGCGTTTCACTTCCTTTCAAAAGAGAAGCGCCGCCGGTGATCGTGAGTCCCGCAGTGATGCGCTTTAAGTCATATTGCTCGTTCAACAGTTTGTAGGCACCTTCTAGGATTTCCCGCATTCTGGCTTCTATTATCTCTGTGATATATCTCAGTTTTTTTCTTTTATTTTCTCTGCCGCCGATTCCTTCGATCTCTATCAGCTTTTCTTCGGGTACGTGGGCAGCGATGGAATCGCCCTTTTCGATCTTGATGTCTTCGGCATTTTGCGGAGAAGTATGCAATCCAATCGCCAGATCCTGGGTAATGTTCGTTCCACCCACGGGCAGAACAGCGCTGAACCTGATGCTGTCTTTGTAGAAAACTGCAATATCCGTGGTTCCGCCGCCGATATCGATGATGATGGCGCCAAGCTGTTTTTCTACTTCATTCAGAACGGAATTGGAAGAAGCGATAGGTTCCAGGTAAATATCTTCGGTTTTGTAACCGGCAATCTCTATGCATTTAGTAATGTTTTTCATTGTATTGATGTCTGCCATTACGATATGAACATAAACGGAAAGATTAAAACCACTCATGCTGAGCGGATTCATGATGCCTTCCTGTTCATCGATTTTATAATATTGAGGAATGGCGTGGATGATCTCGAGACGTTCATTTCCCTGCTGGATCTTCACATTATTCTTGGAATTCGTGATCACATCCTCGATATGCTGCTGGTTGATTTCCACCGGATCGCTGCCGGAAGTGAGTGAAATCCGGCCCAGAGTATTCTGGCTTTTGATGTGATGACCGGCAATTCCGACAAAAATATTCCGGGCTTTTGTTCCAGCCATCGACTCTGCTTCCAGGATGGCATTGTGTATGGAACTCGAAGCTTTCATGATATCCACGACCACACCGTTAACCAACCCGTTCGATTTGCTGATGCCGATACCTTTAACTTCAAGTTTGTTGTCTTCGTTAAATTGCGCAATTATCACGCAGATCTTCGTTGTGCCGATATCGATTGCTGTGATAACTTGTCCTGTTTTCATATTTCCTCCGACCTGAATCCTATCAAATCAATTATCATCTGCCCGGATAACTAATTGATCTTTGTATCGCAGGTCAACGATTTTTCCTTTTTCAAATGACCGATTCTGTTCTAAAAATCGATATTTTTTTATTTTCTCGATGAGATCATCTTCGCCGAAAACAATCTTGTAGCCTATGTTTGCCTCGACCAGAATTATTTCATTATCTTTCTTATAAAATTCTGAAATATTATTGAAAAGATCAGGATACTCAGGTGAAACAGTGTAATAAAAAACAAGAATCCGATTTAGAAATTCATCTTCAATCTTTTTTCCAAAATCTACATCCGAAGTTGAAATATCGGTTGCAATCACCGGCAAATTTTCTTCCGTATAAAAAACATCATTATCCAGTACAATACAGTCTTCATCGATGGGGAAGAGCTCACCTTCTCTGGTTCGAATGTAGAACAGACCTTTTCTTTCCAGAATGTTAATCTTGATCTTATTGGGAAATATTCTGGTGATCGAAATATCTTTGATCCTGACGATATTCTCGTATTTCTGCAAAATATCACGTTTGGAAGTAGCGTACAGATTCAACCCGATAAAATCCAGGGAAAGATTAGCCAGAAATTCGGTTTCCAGGTTTTCATTTCCGGTTATCCTGATGGATTCTATATTGAACCAGCTGAGTTTGGTGAACAGGGTGCGGATACCGATGAATACCGCAGCAATAAGGCTGATGCTGAGGATAAAATATACAAAATATCTGCTTGAACCCGTTCTTTTTCGCTTCATTAATTTAAAACCTTCACTTCCAATTCCAGTTTAATTCCCTTTTGCTCAAAAACTTCTTTTTGCGCCAGAGCGATCAAAGCTTTGTAATCTTGGAAAGTAGCCTGGCCGAGATTCAGAAAGAAATTGCTGTGCTTTTCACTGATTTGAGCATCTCCAATCCGCTTTCCTGCCAGTCCGCAATCGCGAATCAATATTCCGGCAAAATACCCATCCGGATTTTTGAAAGTGCTGCCCAGGCTGGGAAAGTCATACGGATGGCGTTCTTTGCGCAATGCCATGATCCTGCCTATTTCAGAAGAAATTTCTTGAGCGGATTTGCTTTCCAATCTCAAACCTACATTCAAAATGAAATCCTGCACTGAAATATGACGGTACTGGCATTCGACTTCATTGAATGGAATTTTTTTCAGATTACTTTTCCGATCGATAACTTCGATAAATTCCACATAACTCGACAGGCATTTATCAAAAGCTCCGGCATTCATGTGCACCGTGCCGCCGAGATGAGCCGGGATACCGGCCAGAAATTCTAATCCACCTAAATCGTGTTTCTTCATTTCCTCGATGAAAGTACTGATTTTATAATTGCAGGAAACGTGAGCTAAATTGCCATTAATTTCGCATATTTTTGGAAGATTCTCATCCGAGATTATCACTCTATTTCCAACATTTCCAAACAGGATATTTGAACAGCCGCCGATGGGAACTACTTCCAAATTATTTTGAACAGCAGTTCTGATGATTTCAGCCAGCTCGCTAACGGTGTGTGGAGCAAACAAATAAGTTGCCTTGCTTCCAATGCTGATGTTGGAGTATCTTTTTAAGGAACTGCCTGAAAGGTTTGAAGTTAGGAATTTGCTGTCAAATACTTTTTCCATTTTTCTCAAATTTCCTGTTTTCCTGCCAGAAAAGCTTCTCCGAATTTATAAATATTACCTGCTCCCAGGGTGATAACAATATCGCCCGGTTGAGCGAGCGTTTCTATTTTATTGACGATCTTTTCGTTGGTTTTTATGAAATGCACATTTTTGTGGCCGGAATGAATTGCCGCATCTGAGATCATCTTGCCTGAAACGCCTGTTATCGGTTTTTCCCGGGCTGGAAAAATCGGTGTGACAATCAAAACATCCGACTGAAAAAACGATCTGCCGAATTCTGCAAAAAAATCTCTGGTCCGTGAAAAAAGATGCGGTTGAAAAACAGCAATGATCCTGTTATCTACGCTGTCCCGCACACCTTTCAGGGTAGCTTCTATTTCGGTAGGATGATGAGCGTAATCATCGTAAACAATCACTCCATCGCGTTCACCTTTATATTCAAAGCGGCGGAAAACTCCATTATAATCTGCTAAACCTTTCTGGATGGATTCGAACGGAATATCCAATTCCAGACCTGTGGCAATTGCCAGCAAAGAATTTAAAATATTGTGCGTTCCCATCACATTCAATTCGATTCTCCCCAATTTCCGGTTATTGAAAATTGCCGTAAAAGAAGATTTGAAATCTTTCATCAGGATGTCAACCGCCTGTACATTCGCTTGTTTGGAAAGCCCGTAAGTCGTTATTTTCTTGTGAATGCATGGAAGGACAGACTGCACTCCGTGATCATCGAGACAGGCAATCACACTGCCGAAAAAGGGAACTTTATTGGCAAATTCGATGAAAGCTTTTTTAACTGCTTCCAAATCTTGATAACAATCCAGATGATCTGCTTCGATGTTGGTGATGCCGGCGATGATCGGACTGAGGGTAAGAAAAGATCGATCAAATTCATCCGCTTCCACTACGATGTATTTTCCTGATCCGAGTAAATTATTAGAACCATAATTTTTGACGATTCCGCCCACGATCACGGTCGGTTCCAGTTTTGCTGCAGAGAGTACACTCCCGACCATCGAAGTTGTAGAAGTTTTGCCGTGCGTTCCGGCAATACCGATGCCATAACTCATCCGCATGATCTCGGAAAGCATCTCAGCTCTGCGGATCACGGGGATTTTATGCGCCAGAGCAGCAGCAATTTCCGGGTTGTCATCTTTCACTGCCGAAGATTTGACGACAACATCCGCATCCTTGATCATTTTGGGATCGTGACCTTGAGCAATCCGGGCGCCTTTGATTTTTAGATGCTCGGTTATCGGAGATGAATTCAGATCGGAACCGGAAATTTGAAACCCTTGATTCATTAAAAGTTCGGCAATGCCGCTCATACCGATCCCGCCGATTCCGACGAAATGAATTTTTTTAATTTTTCCAAGCATAATTATTCCTTATTTGCTATAAATTTCCATCTTCGATCTGTGAAACAAGATACCAATAGTAAAAAGCTTCAGGATCAATAGCCTTCAACTTTTCAATGTTTTTATAAATAAATGTTAAACTTGCATTTTTCAAAGATTCATTTTTACCTTTAGTATATTTTAATAAATCCAACTCCAGATCAAATCTTTCTTTTTTAATAATTGCAGCAATCAAAGCAACTTTAGCAGCATGTTTCTTGGAGAGTTGAACTGAAAACGGTTCTGCTATAAGAAACTGATTTAAGCGGTCACAACCTTCACCTAATATTTTTTGATTTAGATCGATACTTTTTGAAAATCCCTGAGAAGATAGCAGTAGACTTGCATCAATCGTATCATTTAAGGTTTCAAATAAATCATACTCTTGGCTGCGAATTCTACAATTCAATTCATGACTGCTTTTATAAGCATCAGCAATTTCATTAATATCTTTAGCTGCATCAAATAAAATTGAAATATCAAAAAGCTGTTTGATAACATTCACCGGTCAGAATTGATCATTGACCAAAGGAATGCCAATTGTGTTTGGTGCAAAAGCTGTGAGCTTATCTCCCAATAACGATTCTATTGATGGTACTTCTACGTACAAAACCTCATCAGATTCAAACAAAGGTGATTGAATTTCTTTTGTTTTTACTTTTGGATAAGATGGCTTTGCCAAAATTAAATCAAGCAGAACAATCTGGTCATCGACATTCGGTAATGCAGTGTCATAAGAAAATTCAAAATTCTTAATCATGGGTTTATTATGAATTCTTCTGGCGGATTTATAACTTTTGAATCTTGGATTATTTCTGATAATTTCATCAAGGATAGTTAAATCAAATTCTCCGATAATATCAATATCTATGGATAGCCTTCTGGGCTCTGTAAAATGAAGCAGCAAACTTGTACCACCCTTAAAGACAAAATTAATATCAAGTTTGACCAATTCCGCTAAAAGTTCAAATGCGTAAATCATGTTTTCGATGAAAATTGGATTCAAACGGTCATTCTTTTTTTGAATTTCTTTAATCCATTTCAGTTCAAAGCATTTGTCTTTTATCATTTATATTATCTCAATTCTCTATCGGCAGTATTTGCCGATTACTGCCAGTAGAGGATTCGTTCTAATATCTTCTAAATGCTTATTATATTTGTATAAACTCGACATATTGATACTTCGTTCTTGTGCGGTATTTTAAATATTTCTTCATATTCCTATTCCCTAATCATTTTCCACTTTCTTTTGTCCTCTCTACACAATATTTGATTATTATTGCGTGTAGGGGACATTTGACCGACAACTTTCTTCGGCTTATATAATAATGAATTACATCAATATTAATGGATTTTCTGCCTGCTATATTTTCAAAAATTCTTTCATATTCCCATTCATCCATAATTTGAATATTATCCTTTTCTATATACAAATCAACTAAAATTTTTTCTATTTTGGAATGATTACCCTCAGTCGGTTCTTTAGTTATCGAAGGTCGCAAAATGATAGTTTCTTTTTCAACATTGAAAATCTTTTCTGCTTCTTTGGATTTTGGATTTAAAATTACATTTTTTCCTTTAATAATTAATTTTTCATATATTGCCTGTAAATAATCTTTGTCTGCATAAATGAATGTGAAGAACCGGGTGGGAATATGATGAAAATAGGACGCAAGCTGTTCTGTGCTCCATACATTGAACTCAAGCAAAGGAAATTCTCTTTTCATTAAATTTATAATGTTTCTTATAGACGCCGTATCCAATACAAAAACATTGAAAAGAAAAGAATACCAACCTCTACCTGCGGAATGAATAATATTTTGTTTCTTAAAACGAGCAATATTCTTCTTTAGAGTCTCAGGATTGAAACCAGGCTCTTGTGAAAATAAATCTTCTTTCAGTTTTTTTAAACTGAAATATTTTTTTCCTGCTTTCCGGTAATTGGAAATGATAGTAAACAATAGTTCCTTTTTCATTTTTTCTTTGACTTTATCCCAAAAATCTCATTACTGCATTCACAATTGTTTGCACTGCTTGCAGATGATGTGAATCTCCAAAATTCTTTTTCATTATTTTGTATTTATCTTTCATTAATAAAATGTTGTCTAATAAAGAAGCTGAAGTTAAATATTTTTGTTCCAGCAGGATAGCAACGTTCTTCTCAACCAATTCCTCAGCATTAAAAAACTGATGATTTCCAGCAGCGGAGGGAAGAGGAATCAGGATGGACGGAAGTTTTTTTGTCTCGATTTCTGCCAGAGAAAGCGCTCCGCCGCGAGCGATTACAAAGTCAACCGAGTTTAAAACTTTCCCCATTTCGGAAGTATATTCAAAAGCAAAAACTCCCTTTTTATCTTTAACTTTCGGATAGAATTCAGCATAACTAAAGTTTCCAATTTGCCAGATTATCTCAATATCATTTGCTAAAATCTCATCGATGATCGGCAGAAAATTTTTATTTAAAATCAACGAACCCTGGCTGCCGCCAAACAGAAAAACCTTTATCGAATTTTCTTTTAAACCAAGTTTTTCAAAATCCAGTTTTCCCTTTGCTTCCATGACACTGATATTTATGGGATTTCCGGAAAAGATCAGCTTTTCTTTAGGAAGAAATTTTGCTGCTCCCTGATTTCCTAAAAATATTTTTCGGGCAGATTTACTTAGAATTCGAGTTGTTGCACCTGGAAAGCTGTTCTGTTCCTGCAGGAAAATGGGAATTTTAAGTTTGTGAGCTGCATAACCGACCGGTCCCGAAACAAAACCTCCGGTACCAATGAAAGCATCGGGCTGAAATAGCCGGATGATCTTTTTAGAATCAGAAATACTTTTCAGCAGTTTGATGGGAAATTTTACATGCTCCCAGGTGAAATTGCGATGAAATTTCTGCACATCGATTCCAGCAAAATTGAATCCGGCGTTGGTTGCCAGCTTTTCTTCCATGCTATCCCGGTTGCCCACATAAAGTATTTCCACTCCATTTCTCTCAAGCGCTTTGGCGATCGAAATTGCCGGAATGATGTGTCCGCCGGTGCCACCTGCTGCGATGATCACTTTTTTCATATTATATAAAATCCTTTTCCTTATTTTCCCACTGATAAGGGGCAGAGTGTGTGAAAATAGTAGCCCGACACTCCGTGGCGGAAAATCGGAGCCGAAATTTCGACTTCAATCGACGATCTCCCCGAAAGGAGTAGTTTTGTGTTCCAAAAAATCGATTCGTTTTTTTGATTTTCACACAATCTGGGGGACACAGGGGGTTGGAATAATAATTTAAACTTAATCACTTTCTTCATATTCTATCCAAACCTTTTTCTTTCCGCACTGATATTAAGGAGCAGACCGATTGCCAGAGAATTTACCAGCAGAGAAGTTCCGCCGTAACTGATAAAAGGCAGCGTGACACCGGTTGATGGCAAAGCAGCCATTGCAACGCCGATATTTACAAACGCATTAAAAAATATATTCAAACCGAGTCCAATACCGGCAAGCTGTAGAAACAAGTCATCTTTTTTCAGGGAACTGATAAAGGTTCGAACGAGCAGCATTATATACAAACCTATCACAGTTAAAGCGCCGATAAATCCGTATTCTTCGCCGATGATAGCAAAGATGTAGTCTGTTTTGGCTTCCGGCAGGAAATAATGTTTTCCCGTTCCCCGCGCAGAACCGGTTCCAAATAATTTTCCGCTGGAAAGCGAGATCAAGCCTTCTTTAACTTGATAATCATCCGATCCTGTACAATTTACACCAGTTCCATCTTTGAAAAACAAAGAATATTCGTGGTATATTTTCATTCTTTCACTGCGGTATTTCGGTCCAAAATTGATGATGACGACTCCTGAAATTAAAAGTATCAAGAGAATAAGGGAAATGGTTAGAATTTTAATCCGCGCTAAAAAGATGATGGAAAGCAAAGTGAGACCGGAAATCACCAGCGGACTGAAATGTTTTTCTGCCAGAATGAGTCCGTAAACTATAACTGTCATTATGATCAGTGAATTGAAATGCAGAAAAAAAACGCTTGGTTTAGATTCCGGGATTATCCTTTTTTTCTTATCCAGGATGTGGGCAAAATAGATGATCAGAACGATCCTGGCCAACAAACTGGGTTGAATATTAATTTTCCAGATTTGAATGCTGCGGACAGCGCCGTTCACGTTTTCGCCAAAGATTAAAACACAGATGAGCAGAATAATCGTGAAAATAACCAGATAGAAAGAAATGCGGCGGAGTTTTTCCAGATCGACGACCTTGAAAGCAAACCAGACGGAAGCGATGGAAAGAATGAACCAGAGGAACTGGCGATAAAAAAAATACATGCTGGTGCGCACAGAACTGATATTGAGCTGCATGAACAGGCCGATAAACATCAAAACAAGGTAGATAAAGAGAATGTAATGATCGTATTGAGCAACGTAGATTTTTGTCTTCATCTTTTCAGGTTCCGAACAATTTGTTTGAATCGCTCGCCGCGTTCTTCGAAATTTTTGAACATATCATAGCTGGTGCAGGCCGGGGAAAGAACGATCACATCACCATGAAAAGAATCGTTGAAAGCTGCATTAATAACAGCTTCATAACTTTCGAAAATTTCGATTTCAACCGTATCTTTGAAAGCTTCTGCCATTTCGAAACGTGTGTCTCCGACAAGATAGATTTTTTTTGCATGTTTTTTCAAGATCGGATTCAGAATGGAATAATCTTCACCTTTCCCGGCGCCGCCCATGATGATGCGAACCGGTTTGGGAAAAGACCGCAGAGCATATTTCACCGAATCGGTATTGGTGGCTTTGGAATCATTATAAAAACTGATGCCATCGATTTCTTCCACAAATTCCAGACGATGGGGAAGGGGCCTGAAAGTAGAAATTGCTTTTTCGATTTTTTCTTCGGTTATTTCAAATGGAGAAACTGCCAGGATCGAAGCCATAATATTGGCAATATTATGCGGTCCTTTGATGGTTGCATTCTCAATTGAAATAGTTTTCCCACGGTATGTTAGATTCTTTTTTTTACTAAATTCAATATCAGATTTTCCACTCAGAGAAAAATATTTAATTCCGGCTTTGATGGAAGAAGAGAATTTTTGTGTGAATTCATCATCGCTATTCAAAATTGCTAAATCAGCCAAATTCATATTCCGGAAGATGTTGAATTTAGCTTTCGCATATTCATCCATATTTTTATATCTGTTCAAGTGGTCGGGAGTTATATTCAGTACGGCTGCAACGTCCGGTTTAAAAGTAGCGATCAATTCCAACTGAAAACTGCTGAGCTCTAACACGATGAAATCGATACCCGGTTTTTCGATGGGAAAAGCTGTGAAGGCAGTGCCGATATTTCCTGCCGGAATTGCCTTGAATCCGGCGGTTTGCAGAATGTGGTGGATCAGGCTGACGGTAGTGCTTTTGCCGTTGGAACCAGTGACAGCAATGATCTTGCTGCCGGGATGTTTGATTCGATAGCCAAACTCGATTTCGCTGATGACTTCAATATTTTTGGTTTTTGCTTTTTGCAGAATTGGAATTGTCTGCGGAATTCCCGGACTTAAAATAATAACGTCGTTCGCTAAAATTTCATCGGAATGTCCGCCAAATTCGCAGGTGAATTTTTTTTTAATTTCTGCCGCATTTTCGATTTTATCTTCGGGTTTAAATTCACTGATAAAAACGTTCCCGCCCAATTCTGTGATCTTGGCAGCCGCAGCCAGACCACTCCTGGCCATTCCCAGGATTCCGAATTTGGTAGTTATTCTTTCCATATAATTAAAACCCCTCTGTTCTGTACTAATTAATGGAAAATAAGTGCAGAACATCTCCCCTAATTAGGGGAGAACTTATTGAATCAGAGATTTCTCTTTTCCCCCTAAATAGGGGGACACAGGGGGTTGAATTCATTTATTCATACTCTTATGTGTTTCTCAAACATGGTTGTTTCATTTCCTTAAACTGATTATCTAAGTTTTAGTGTAGCGAGACCAACTGCAACCAACAAGGCTGTAACAATCCAGAAACGCACGACGATCTTTTGTTCGGAAATTCCTTTCATTTCGTAGTGATGATGAATGGGAGCGCAAAGAAAGACGCGTTTTCCTTTGCCGAATTTAAGGCGTGTATATTTGAAATAATATCTTTGAATGATGGTGGACATGGCTTCCAAAATAAAAATTCCGCCAACGATGCCGAAAAAGATCTCTTCCCGCAATAAAATAGCGAGAACAGCCAGAATTCCACCCAACGAAAGTGAGCCGGTATCGCCCAAAATGATCTGAGCCGGTTTGATATTGTACCACAAAAATCCCAGAAGAGTGCCGATGAGCGCACTGATGAAAACGGTTAGTTCACCTGCATTGGAAAGGAATTCCAAATTCAGATAATGGGCAAGATTGTAATTTCCCTTCAAATATGCCATAATTCCCAGGGCAAAAGCGGAAAGCGCCACTGTGCCGCTGGCTAATCCATCCAGACCATCTGTCAGATTCACGGCATTGGAAGTTCCTGTGATGATGAAAACACCAACCGGAATAATGAAGATTCCCAAATAAAGAACCGTGTGCTTGAGAAAAGGAATGCTTATCTGAGAAATGCTGTTGGTGTCCGGACTGCCAAAATATAGCGCCGAGCAGATCAAGATGCCGAGAGTTATCTGAGCCAGGAGCTTATATTTGGCGATGAGACCTTGTTTTACCTTCAGAAAATTCTTCATATAATCATCCAGAAAGCCGATGCCGCCTAACCAGACAGTTGTAATTATCATGATAATAATATTATTATTGATTAGATTATTCCAGAGCAGAACCGATAGTAGCAGACTGGAAATCACGATGAGTCCGCCCATCGTTGGTGTGCCTGCTTTTTCTTTGTGCGAAATCGGCAGCAATTCATTAATGCTCTCGATTGCCTGATGACTTTTGAGCATGCGGATAAATCGCGGTCCTAGAAACAGTGAAAACATTAAGGCTGTGATAAAGGCAGCCATCGACCTGAAAGTGACATACTGAAAAACATTGAAAATGTTATACCCAAAAACTTCCTGACCAGCCAGAGGACTGAATAAATGATAAAACATTATAACCTTCCTATAATTTTTTCCAATTGGATGCCGTGTGATGCTTTGATCAGAATTATAGCATTCCCGGCAAAATGGTTGTAGATATTTGATTTAATGAGTTGATCAACTGTATCGAAATGTTCGTCTGCTTTGTAAATACGAGACAACTTACCTACTGATATCAATTGTTCAATCTCCTTCCCTTTTATTAATCGCAAAATATTTTCATGATATTTTTCTGTCAATTGACCAAGTTCGAGCATATCACCTAAAATCGCAATGTGCGGTCTGGCGGTTTCAAAAGCCAGCCAGAATTCGATCGCAGCTTTCATGGAATCAGGATTGGCATTGTAGCAGTCAACCAGCAAAATCCTGTTTTCGGAAGGCTGAATTTCCATCCTGTGGGAAATCTGCAGCGGTTTGTTCAAACCTTTTTGAATAACTTCAGGCTCTACGTTTAGTTCGAAACTTATCGCGATAGCATTCAGAGCATTCAAAGTGAAAGTACTAAAAGGTGTGGGAATGCTGTAATGCTGCTCGTTAACATCAAATCCGGTTCTGTCTTTTTCTATTTTGATATTGTGTAATTTATAGTTGCATGATTCGTTTTGTCCGAAAGTGATACCTTTAAAAATATTAAAGCGCGGATCGTCTCCCGGAAAGAATTTAACAATATTTGGTTGATCAAATAAAGCGATCTTTTCCCTGAAAACTCCAGCTTCATCTCTCAGGGATTCCAGGTGAGAAGGCCCGATGGAGGTGATGATACCAAGCTCTGGTTGAGAGAATTCCGTTAATTTGGCGATCTCTCCAAACTGATTTGTGCCCAGTTCCAGAATGGCTATTTCATGAGGCGGGCGTAATTTGAAAATCGTTTTGGGAAGGCCGATCAGATTGTTTTCATTAGCTTGAGTTTTAAGAAGATTGAATTTTTCGACGAGGATATTCGCCAGATATTCTTTAGTGGTTGTTTTTCCCGAACTGCCGGTAATGGCGATAGTTTTAATGCCAAAGAGTTTTTTATATTTTTTTGCTAACTTGTCATAAGCTGCCAAAGTGTTTTCTACTCGTATTATTTTCTCAGATTCGGTTTGGAAAGTTTCATTAACAACTGCCCGGCAGTTTTCATTTTTCAGAACAGCAGGAACGTAATCATGTCCATCGAAATTTGTGCCTTGCAAAGCAAAGAATAGCGAATTCGGTTGGATCGAACGCGAATCTGTGGAAATATATCGCAGCAGATTTTCAGATTGAATCGAATCTTCATTTGTCTCCAACAAAACCTTCAGCATCAAAGGATCGATGGGGAAGGAGAGAGAATCGATTTCTTCGTTCAGTTTGAGAGCTTCTCCGGCGACTTCCACATCATCAAAATGAGTGCGAATTCCGTTTATTTCCTGGTAGGCTTCATGTCCCTTGCCAGCTAACAAAACAATATCATGTTCTCTTGCTGCCCGGATTGCCGTTTGAATCGCGGTTTTGCGATCACGAATAATCCAGAAATTTTCTTCAGGATCGGAATCTCTGACAATATCGAGGATAATTTTTACCGGATCTTCACTGCGTGGATTATCATTTGTGATGAGGCAGAGATCGGCATATTTCAAAACAGTCTGCAGCATTTTGGGACGCTTTGTTTTATCTCTATCGCCTCCCGCTCCGAAAACGCAGATCAACCTGCCTTTTTTAAATTGAGTCAACGTTGAAAGAACGTTTTCCAATGCATTCGGTGTGTGGGCATAATCGACGTAAACACCGATATTCTTATCATTTGGCACAAACTGTAATCTACCGCGAACGGGAAGAATTGCAGCTATCGATTTTGAAAGTTTCTCAGTTGAAATATCTGGTGCAACCAATTGAATAATTGAAGCTGAAGCAGCCACATTGAAAACATTGAATTTACCGATCAATTGGGTTTTGATATATATAGTTGAATTATTTTTTAAGCAAACCCCTCTTGATCTCCCCTTACGAAGGGGAGCAGAATTGAGAGAAACCTCTCTTGATCTCCCCTTACGAAGGGGAGCAGAATTGAGAGAAACCTCTCTTGATCTCCCCTTACGAAGGGGAGCAGAATTGAGAGAAACCTCTCTT
>JAUSOT010000277.1 GCA_030656075.1 Candidatus Cloacimonadales bacterium | reverse complement strand
TGCTTTTCATCAGGTTAATGGAATGGGTGTGGCTTTTCGAGTTATTCCAAACGTGATCAAAGATTTTGAAGATCTGCATCTGCCGGAAATTCTGGCTCGCCTGGCCATGCGTCAGCGCGGACTGGTTTTGGTTACCGGCCCTACTGGTAGTGGAAAATCTACTACTCTGGCTACAATGATCGATTATATCAACGATCATAAACAATGCCACATAATCACTATTGAAGACCCGATCGAGTTTGTGCATGCCAGCAAGAATTCACTCATCAATCAGCGCGAAGTTGGTCATGATACCTGGTCGTTCACCGCTGCCTTACGTTCCGCCCTGCGTGAAGACCCGGATGTGATTTTGGTAGGCGAGATGCGCGATCTGGAAACGGTTTCTCTGGCTCTTACGGCTGCAGAAACAGGACACCTGGTGCTGGCTACACTGCACACCAGCAGTGCAACCAAATCTATCGACCGTATCATCGACATGTTCCCCAAAGAACAACAGGCGCAGGTGCGTTCCATGCTTTCGGAATCTCTGCAGGCTGTTATAGCACAAACGTTGCTGCCGATGAAAGACGATTCGGATCGAATTCCCGCTCTGGAAATTATGATCGCCACTGCTGCTGTTCGAAACTTGATCCGTGAAGAGAAAACCTACCAGATTCCATCAGTTATCCAATCCGGTAACAAAGAAGGTATGCAATCTCTCGATCAATCATTGTATAATCACGTGATGAATGGTTATCTGGACAGAAGGGTTGCCGAAGACATCGCCAATAATCCCAAAATGTTTGCAACCGGAATGGGCTTCTAATGTTCGGGAAGGGGCTAAAAACCGATAGTAAAAGGTTGAAAAAACTGCTCAGTTCAAACAAAGGTTTCGGGCTGGTGCAGGTTGTTGCTACTTTATTAATGGTTTCTATTGCTGTAGCCGGGTTGTTTATCTCATCATATATAGCCCGGCATCAGGCTATCAATAATTATCACTACAGGTGTGCCCTGCTCAAGGGGCTTGAGGTGTTTGAAAGATTACGCTGGGGAAACAGATTCAACAGCGGTCCGGTTTCTATCCAATATCAACAATTTAAGATTCCATTTGGCAGATATATTATGGAAGAAGAAGAAGGACGACCAGTGTACTTGTTCGTAGAATCACTTGTCAAGCGCACTTCCACAGATCTCACGATTTCTCAATACGTTTCTTACGATGAAGTGACCCTCAAAATTACCTGGAAAGATGGACCTGATGTATATGAATCCAATACGTTGAACAGAGAAAAAGAATTGGTCTTAAGAGAAGATTATTTTTACCGGCCAACTCTTTCAGGACCCTAATTAATGAAATTAATAAAAAATGAAAAAGGTGTTTCCCTTGTTGAATTAATTGCGGGAATACCATTAGCGGTAATTCTTTTCGGTGTCATGATTATGGCGATGATGCATTTTATAAGAGTTTACCAGGAAACAAAACTGTATGTACAACTGCAGGAAGATCTCTATAATGTGATCGAAACAGTTCGCTATGGTTATGCGGATGACTATTACAACGTAGGGGAAGGATTGATCGGTCTGATAACTGCCCGTAGCGTATCGGTATCACCCAATCATAGAATCCTGACAGTTTACCCGTTGCTGGTGGAGCAAAATCCGAATTATAAATGTGAGTACACAGTAAATGATGATCGGCAAATTACGATAAAGCTATATTATAAACACGTAATGGAAGAACCAAAGTTGATTTTTCCTTCCACAAAACCTGTTTTCTTTGGTAATGAAGCTCAATTCAAAATTCTGAACCAATCTACAGCTTGGAATATCGTTGAAATCGATGAAGAAGGAAACCCGCTGATGTTGAAAATACATTTGGAAGGACAGGTCAGATACAGGGCAAGACAGCAAGGACAATCCATTGCTGACGATTTGAGACAGAATACACGGACGATTACTTATGAAACAGTGATATTTCTGGGTAATTCCGTGAATTAATTTAGGAGAACGTTATGAAAAAGTTTTTGAAGAACGAAAAAGGTAGTGTACTGTTGATGGCAACTGCCATCATAGTCTGCGTAGTTTCAGCTATCTCGGCAGTATCGCTGCTGGGAATGGTGCGGAACGGACAATTGCAGACACAATATGATCATGATGCCATTCAGCAGGAGTTACTTCTCAGGAGTGAGTCCGTACGCGGTCACCTGGCTCTGGAACACAACAATTCTCTCTGGCCGCCACCACGAAACATCCAGATCAATCAGCATGACCGGAAAACCTATTATGAAATTCAATCAAAAACCGAAAACACTTATGTCTCTCTGCTGGCAGGTCAACCCATAGAACTGGCTGTTGCTGTAAAATCCAAGATAACCTGTAAACGTGGAACCTATAATCACTGGTTGTACGAGTCTCCAGTTGTCAGGCTTTCCGAACGGCTGGTGAAGTCTCAAAGTTTAGCTCAATATCAATATTTCACCGATACAGATGCTTCCGAAAATGAAGATGGCGGAATGGCTGCTGCCATGGTTAAATTCTGGGGTCCCGATGTGCTCTGGGGACCGGTTCATTCCAACCATGACATTTATCTTCAGAATGCAGGTGGGGGAAGTAATAATAATTGGCCGACTTTCCATGCTAAAGTATCTACAGCCGAACATTTTCGGCTATTTCCGGGTGGTGGTCTTGCTGTTGGTAATTGCCCCATGGAACAAATATTCTTAGGTGGTTGGCAGGAAGAAGCCGGAGAAATTCAGTTTGATCCTGATCCGGGCAAGATCTCAATGAATGGATCTCAAATTGGTCTTGGAGCAGATATTGTTTATGTGAAAATGCATGGATCATCAGCCGAAATTCAGATTGGTCATAAAAATTTTCTGGGTACAAGGAATTTCGATGTTTACAGTTGGTATCCCAAAGATGCCGATGAAGCCAACTGGTGCATCGATAATGGCGGCAACTGGTACGAGGACAGTGATCTCATCTGGACAAATGAAGTTGCTGTTTATGATACAACCTGGTCACCGGGCGGAACAATTTCCTGGGTCAGTGAAGCATCTTACTGGGTACCCGATGGTGAACTCTGGATTGAAGGCGACGTCTCTGGCAAAGTAACCTGGGGTTGTGCTGATACAATATTCATTACAGATGATATTTATTATACTCACACAGACAAAGGACAACCTCCAGATGATCCGGACGAAATGAACCCATCTGATTTTTTCGGTCTTGTTTCAGGGAAGAGCATATTGGTGCGTTATAAGCATAAAGATCCTTTCGAAGAGGGTTACCCGATCGTGGCTCCCAATTGTGATGGACATGTGTATCTCTATGGCGCTTACGCAGCAATGGGTGCCGGTGATCCATCATATGGAATTATGGCTTGTCACGGTGACGGTATCTTCACCTTTCAATATCAACATGGTCACGGCTCAACGCCGAATTTCCGTGCGCCCAGTCCCTATTGGCCTCATGACGATACATTATATACATACATAGATTTGCATAAATTTGTTTTTCCGCAAAATCCCTATCTTCCTAACAATAAACTTGGTTTCAATTTGCATGGCGGACCCCCGCCACCTGGTTATCCAACTTGCGGATTTCTTTATGAATCTCCTGCTTATATCATCTCATTCCCCAATAATAATCCCACCAATTATGTCTTTCCTTATGGAACGGATTTTCCCTGGTACAATCCAATTTGGCCGGAACCGGCAACAACTATAATTTTCGAGCGTGGAACAATTCACATGTGGGGAGCAATTGCCCAAAGAAGAAGAGGATTTATTCATCGATCCGGTGGAGACGACTACAATCATCCACCAGGTGATAACAGATGGGTACTGGAACCATATGTATCATATAAGTACGATGGAGAACATGGTTCTTCAGGGTATGTAACCAAAGATTATCACTACGATGACAGATTGATGTATGTGCAGCCGCCCAATTTTCCCGAAGTATATAAAGGTTGGGGAGAATCTGCCATAGCAGCTTTTGACAAGCAAGCCTGGGTTTATAAATCCCCCAAAGAATGGTAAAAAAAATTGAATATTGAATATTGAATATTGAATATTGAAAATGGATAAAGAAAAATTAAGCTATTAAATTAGCAGAAATATAGATCAACCGCCTTTACGGCGGGTGGAAATTGATTGTAAAATGTAAATAAATGTGAGGTTATATGGCTAAAGAGAAAAAAGTTAAGTTTAAAGAATCCATCGGCCTTGATATTGGTTCTCACAGTATCAAGCTGGTTCATCTGCGGAAACTTCACGAAGGTTTCAAATTGTTGAACTATGAGATTCGATCAACTATACCGGAAGGTATCGAACCAAACCTATCCGATCTTTCCAAGGACCGTTTCGCTCCAGTCCTTTCCGGTATGTTGAAATCAATGAAGATTAATCCAGGTAAAGTGAAACATCTTGTTTCTTCCGTTGGAGGAGATAATACCAGCATCAAGCAGATCAAAACGATTTTCCTGCCGGACGAAGAGCTGGAATCTGCTTTATTTTTCGAAGCAAAAAAACACCTTCCGATCAGCGGATCAGAAATGCTGTTGGACTATCAGGTGCTGAGTGTGGAAGAAAAAACGAATAATATGAATATTCTCCTGGCTTCAGCTACCAAGGAACTGCTGCAGGCTCATACCAATGTGTTGATGGGAGCGGGAATCACTCCCGGTGTAGTTGACCTGGAAGCTCTGGCTGTGGCGAATAGTTTCGCTTTGAATTCCTACGTGGAAGATGGTGTCTTTGTGATACTGAACATCGGTGCGTTCAAAACAAATATGATCATCTATGGTCCGAAAGTGAAATTCTTTGCCCGTGATATTAGTTGGGGCGGCTATCACTTCACCAAAGACATCATGAAGAAGAAAAAAATGGATTACGCAGAAGCGGAGCAATACAAATTTGAACATGGATTAAAAAAAGATGAAGCCGATGCAGACAGCTCCTCAATTATTAGTCTGGATATCACCGAGAAATCAACTGCTGAACTGGTCGTGCAGGAAGTAAAACGTTCTCTTCGATTCTATGTGAAAGAAGCAGGGAACAGTGACTTCCGCAAGATTCTTCTGGTCGGCGGCGGTGCAAAACTGATCGGTTTGGACGAGTATATCGCAGATCAACTGAAAATGACAACCGAAGTGTATAATCCCTTCGTAAATCTGGAAAAGCCTGAACGATTCAGCGATAAACAAGATCCACAGCTTGCTCTCGCTTTAGGCTTAGCAATGAGACCGGCATAGGAGACAGCTATGAATCAATTTTATTTCAGAATAAACCTAAACAAGTTTGGTGAACTGAGAAAGCAGAAGGAAAGAGAAAAGAAGACTTTCTGGAGCACAGCTATCATCTATACTGTCATCTTCTTTGTAACGGTTGGATTTGCACTCTCATTAACCAATAGCTTAAACAGAAAAATTG
The DNA here is from genome assembly GCA_030656075.1 of Candidatus Cloacimonadales bacterium. GTDB lineage: Bacteria > Cloacimonadota > Cloacimonadia > Cloacimonadales > TCS61 > B137-G9. The sequence continues at coordinate 5,519 of JAUSOT010000277.1, read as the reverse complement.
CCAACCGCAGTAAATTATTAAATTCGATTCGAGATGAGATCAAAGCCTATGAAGTAAGCGGAGAATTTTTATCGAAAAAAGATCTGGAAAGACTCCAGACCATCAGCACTCAGAGGATCTTCTGGAGCAAAAAACTGGTCGCCCTTTCCGAAAAAACTACCGATGTGATAGCGATTACTCATTTCTCGTTTAAAAATGATCATCTTAGTTTATTCGGAATCACACGCCTGGATAAAGATCAGAACGAATTTATCCTGATTGATGATTTCATCAAGGAATTGAAAAACGATGAACAGATTAGTCAGGACTTTCCTGCCATAAAATTTGTGAAATCGACACGTGATATGGAAAAGGATGTGGAAATCTTACGTTTCCAGATCGATTGTATCTCAGATCAGTTCGATGAAAAAGGAGACCGCTAATGAAACAGAACTACTTAATTCTTCTTTGTCTGATGATACTTTCGATCATCTGCTTCTACTATTTTGCATCGATAAGCGTTAATAAAAAATTGCTTCTGATCGATCGTTATGATGAAGAAATAAAAACCGAACAAGACAAGTTGAACAGTGCCAAAGTATTGAACGAACAACTTCAGGAAGTATCTAAAATCATCATGCAGACAATGACTACCGAAAACACTTTCAGTCCAGATGAGATCAACAATTTCGTGAAAACCCTGGCAACTCTGGCAGATAAATATGAGATCGGTGTAACTTCCATGTCTCCGAAAACTGTCAGCACTCCCGTTAAATATCTAATTGAACAGCAATACACTCTCATTTTGAATTGTACATTTGTTCAGATGGGACAGTTTCTGGCCCATTTAGAGAGTTTTGATAACATCACCAAGATCAAGTTGTTTGATGTCTCCCCGATATCCACGGGTAAAAAAGAAGGTAGAGTAGACAACATCTCGGAAGTTACCCGTTATCAAGTTACAATTGAACTTTCAGTTTTCAAAATTATCAAGGAGGCCTAGATGGAGGATAAATATTTAAAAGACTTCGTCATAGCCCTGATCGTTATATTCATAATTCTTTTTATTATCAAAGACATGAACCTGTATTCAAAGGTAAAAGATGTACGTGAGGAATCAAAGTATAGCGAGATGGCCCTGGGTGATGAACTTCTCGGTCAAATTCAGAAGATTGAATCTTCAATCCAGGACAGAAAGCAGTTTATCTTCACCGTCACCAAGGATCCGTTGGAGCAGAATCTGATCGTGAGAACGATCAAAGATCTGGAACTGCAATGGCGGGAAGAAGTGGAGAATATGATACGACTTGAATCGACGATCGTTCCTGAAAAGGGAAAAACTCAAGCGGTGATCTCTTACAAGGGAATAACCAAGATCTACCAGGTTGGCGATAAATTTGCCAAAGGCGTCATCACCGAAATACGCCAAGGTGAGATCAGCTATAAGAATGACGGAGTAACTGGCATTTTGAAGATCGAAAAGCTTCCTGAAAAGCCGGCAGTTATTCAAAAAAAATCCGCCAAAAACAAAAAATCAGAATTAGACTATAATTGGTAATATAAAAGGAGAATGTATGAAGAAGTTCAATTTTAATGAGAAAGCAATAATCTTGGGGCTTTTCCTGTTCATTATACTTTCGGGAGGGCTTTTCTCTCAGGAAAGCGTAAATGATCTTTTGAACAAAAAGATATCTTTGGATGCAGAAGATGCTACCATTTCGTTTATCATCACAACCATGGCTGTGCTCAGCGATTGTAATATAGTACTGGCTATGGGACCTGCAGATGGTACAACAGATGAAGCTGAACAAAAGATCACAATTCACATCAAGGATGTTCCGGTTGAGCAAGCCCTTGCTCTAGTGGTTAAATCGATAGGCTTGTCCTATCGTTTGATCGGTGAAAAAACTTTTATCGTGGGAGATAAAGCCAGGATTGAAGAAGAAATTGGAGAAAGAACCTACATCATCACGCTGAACTATGTGGACGTTAATAAAATAGTGAAAGCATTCAGTATCATGCCGGGTGAGATCGTTGCTATTGAAGGACAGAATTCGATCCTGATTCGAGCAAATCCGGAAACTTTTTCCGAAATCATCAAAAGAGTGGAAGAAATTGATATTCCACAGAAACAGATCGAAATCCGGGCACGTCTTATCGAAATTTCGATTTCCGAAGCAGAGAAATATGGTATCGATTGGTCGAGATTGAATCAACTTACCACTATTCTGGCCGAAGATGCTATGACTGGAACCGGTATAGGTCTGCCTTATAACTATACAGATGAAACTGGAGTAGCTCCCTATGGAGACCTTACTCCATTAGGCGAAATACCGGAAGACCAGTATTTCCAAAGAATGGGCGATCTGGGAGATGCTTTCCATTTCAGCCGCCAGATGTATGCTTTTGATATTACTATCGATTGGCTGCTGGAAAATAATGCGGCTCAACTGCTAACAGATACTCGCGTTACCGCCATGAATGGGGAAGAAGCAGAAATCCATATTGGGGAAGTTGTTCCTTTCGTTGTCGAAGATAATGATAAACAAATTCAGGTGGAAAGAGAAGAGGTAGGTATCAAACTGAAGATCAAACCTACAGTGAATAGAGATGGTCAAATTACTACTACTATCGAACCGGAAGTTAGTTCGGTTTTAGAGCTGGTGGGTGGTTATGTTCCTCGTACAAAAGTTCGCAGGGTCACATCTACTGTTACAGTGCCGGATGGACGCAAGATCATCGTTGGCGGCTTGCTGAATTCCGATCTGGTGACAACCACGAACAAAGTTCCATTCCTGGGCGACATTCCATTTATCGGTAAATTGTTCCAGCATAAAGTGACTAAAGTAAATACCACTGATCTAATTATTGAAATCACTCCTCACGTTGTCACATTTGAAGAAGACGATACTGAATATGATTTAGATCAACGCCTGGAACGTCAATTGATCAAAAGAAAAGTTTCTGATGAAAATCAGGAATAAAGGAGGAAAAAATGAAGTCCCGCAAGTATTTCATTCTCATTAGTTTAATTGTTCTGGCAACTTTTATCGCGATCATGTCGTGTGATAACCGAACAACTGAACCACAATCCGTTCATATCACAAATATGACAGCCGTTCCCGATACAATTTATGCAGATAATAATGTAACTTACTCTATGATTTCCGTAACCGTGAAAGATGATGACAATTTTGCTGTTACCGGTGAACCGGTACATTTTAGAACTGATATTGGAAACCTGATCTATGAAGTTTTTACAGACAGTTCGGGTGTTGCTCAGTCCACTTTCTGGGATAACGGTGTTGTCGGAATAGCTCAAATCGATGCCTTCGTTGGAGATGAGAACGAAAGTGTTATCGTGGTTATCGAAGAAGAACCCGAGATCGAATCATTGATTCTGGAAGCTACAGATACAATGCCGGTAGCCCGAACAACACTGATCAGAGCAATTGTTGCCAACTCGATTGGTTATGTGCCAGATGGTACGATTGTAGTTTTTGAAACAAATAAGGGATATTTCCAAGCTTCAGACGGAACAGATCTGGGCAGTATTACCCAGATCACTACCAGCAATAGCGTCGCCAAAGTAACTTTCAATTCCAGTACCGAAACCGGTTTGGCTAATATTGCAGCAAAAATATCTGATGTGGAAACTGAGCATATCATTAACATAAAACCTGGTGTGGCTGCAATAATTGACCTTACAGCCACTCCGGAAGAAATTCAAGTGAACAGCGGTGAAAATTCTGTCATTACAGCTCTTTTGAAAGATAGTTATAACAATCCGGTTTTAGCTGGTGTTGGTGTAGACTTTACGACGACACTTGGTAATATCACTGCCTTCAGTATCACTGATGAGAATGGAATAGCTGAGGCAATATTCTACCCGGGAGTTCAATCTGGTATAGCTGAAATAGAAGCAGTTTCGGATTCTGCTTCTGCCTCGACTGCTGTAACTGTATTTTCTGATGGAGTTTATTCCATCGTATATGCTTTCTCAGGTCAAGTTTCTATCGCTATCCAGGGAACCGGTGGACAGGAATCATTTGAATTCATCGTAAATCTTTACGATTCCAACGGAAATTTGATCGATCAACCGGAAACAGTCTGGTTCAAGTTTATGAACGGACCGGTTGGAGCCAATATCAACAACCAGATTTTCATGCCTTCCACAGACTCTTTGAGCGTTCTATCGGAGAACGGACGAGCAACCGTTTCGGTGAACAGTGGTACACACGCAGGTCCGATAGCTTTGAAAGCATCAACAATAAATGCGGTAGATAGCTTATATATATCTGCTATCAAATCCAACATCGTGATAAATTCCGGACCACCAAATTCAATAGATGTAAGTATCGGAGACATGGACTCTGGTACAAACATGGGTGGTGGTGTATGGCAGATCCAATGTGCTGCGATCATCAACGACCAGTGGGGCAATCCTGTTGACCATGGAACAGCGGTCTGGTTTTCCTTAACAGATCCGGAATTTCCCGGTACAGATCCAACCTGGGCAACGATCGAAGCAGCAGCTTATGTGCAAAATGAAAACGCAACCGGTGATTCCCTGGAAGGCGTTGCCTTTACTTTGTTGAATTTTGAAGGTTCACATATTAATGACACCCTGGTTGTCTGGGTGGAAGTATCCGGAGAATATACTTTCATGGACTCTTCATCTGTAACCATGCCTCTGCAATTTGGAACTATCAGTATGCTTCCCACTCCATCTCACGTTGACTGGACGTGGCATGTTCCACAAAATCCAAATCCACCACCATTAGGATCGGACTCTTTATCTACGACAATACGTGTACAGGTTTTGGATGGGCAAAACAATCCTATAAATAATCAACTTGTATATTTTACAACAAGTCATGGTATTCCCTATCCGAATAGTCCGGGAGCTGATCCATATTCAGGATTGACGGGGAATATTGGCGGACAGAATGGATTATTACATAAGCTGATCTACTTCCAATATTATGAATGTGCTCCACCAATCCCAGCTCCTCCGGGAACTACTCAGGTGACTATTGAGGCCTCGATATTGGGAACTGATGTGACAGGACAAACGACGATAACGCTGAATCGGTATATCGATTAACATAATCAAACGTTAATTTGAAATATCGAATTGAATTTGATTCGGACTTAGATAATTAAAAAGAGTTACTGGTTCGATTTTCGAACCAGCAACTCTAAAGAAATAGGAGAATTAATGACCTTTAATCCTCAATTCGCCAGAATAGGTGAAATCCTGATCCATCAAGGTGTGGTTACCGATGAGCAGATCAAAGAAGGGATTCTGAAACAGAATAACTTTGGGCTGAAATTGGGTGAAACACTTTGCAAGTTGGGATATATAACCGAGAAAACACTTCTCAGTGCTCTTCATCTTCAATTGGAATATTTGATTGTGCAGGAAGAAGAGTTGCTTGAACTGGATCCGGATATCGTGAAAATGATACCCGAACCGTTTGCTGTGGAAAATCGTGTACTTGCTGTTCGCGAAGACGGCGAAGCCATCGTTGTGGCTA
>JAUSOT010000276.1 GCA_030656075.1 Candidatus Cloacimonadales bacterium | reverse complement strand
AAAATGAAATCATTTTGTTATAGAATAATAAGTTACTCAAAGAAAACTTACTCCCAATCCAACAGCCTCTTTTCACTTTTCAGCTTTTTGATATCTGTGATATCCTGGCTCACTTCCAAGCTTCCCAGATATTTATCCTTTTTGCGGATCGCATGGTATTTTATCAAGACAAATTTTCCTTTCAACCGGATGTGAAATGCAGCTTCATCCTTTTCTCCGGTTTTGAAGGACGTCAGGATTTTTTCTACGATATGCACACTTTCCGGAGGATGGCAATTTTGCACTTTCCGCCCGATAATTGCCGGAGAACGCGGAAAAAATCGATCTTGGGAATTGGAAAAATAACGCACTTCATCATTAGCATCGATGAAGGTGATATCCAAAGGCAATGTATTGAAAATCTGTTCGATCTGCAGATTGGATAAGCTGCCTGTTTCCGTTTGAAAGATTGTATCCTGAACGGTTAAATCGATTCGACTTTGCTTTTCAATTTTTTCCTGCTTTATTGGTGGTTCGATGAATGAATAGCCGATTTCCGCACTTTGTGCTTTGATCTTCTGCCAGTGATAACTGTCCAATGTTTCCATCGCCACCGGATAGACCACCAGTTCTTCTTTGAAGATCATGCCGTACATCAGGAAAAACAGCTCGCCGACCTGGTTGTAAATTTCCGCATCGAAATCTTCCTTTTCCAGAAGGATTTTATTTAAGTGTTTCAATTTCATACGAATATCATCATGAATAGACCACATCACAGCCAGCGGACGGCAATGTTCCCAAACTCTTTCCAAATAGGAAAATAAAACATTTTCTTTCCTGAGATAATGATTTTCCATGCCGGAAAGATCGGCAATATGCCGTTTAAATTTAGAGAATCTCTTTTCCTTCAGATCAGTTTTTATCGTAGCCAGTCTTTTTTCCAACTCCCTGTTTTCCAGCATCAGATAGAAAAGCGGATGTCCTTCCTGCGGTTTTTCCCATTCATACTTCTTGAGTTGTTCGTAAACCACGTTCATCAATTTTTCGATCTTATCCTTGATCTGCTGCGGTGTGATGCCCATTTTGAGCTGTCGTTCTTCCATGGCGATCATGTCGTGGGGAGTGATATATTTTAGCGCTTCGCCATATTTTCCCAGCAGTTTTGTTCCATCTTTTCCCTGAAGGATACCTTGTGAGAATTTGAGTAAACTTTCCTGCCGTTTTTCCCGGTTGTTAATGAATTCCGACATAAGTTCCCCCTCAAAAACCCAATTGATTTGATTGATTTAGTTTATTGCTTCACGTCAAGTAAAAGAAATAATGGCGAATTTATACAGGATTAGACGTTGTTATTAATTTGAAACAATTTATTATTCTTTTTGATCTAATCCCAAATATTCATTGACTTATAATGTCTCATTTTTGATTCTCTGCCACATGAAAAAAGAATATAAGAAACTCCAAGAAATCGGGAAAGGCGCATTTGCCACTGTCTGGCTGGCTCACGATGCTGAAGGAAACCAGGTTGTTTTAAAAGAATATATAACCGGATCGATTGCGGAAGCAAGGCGCGAATATCTTTTTCTGAAAGCGTTGTACTCACCTAATATCGTCAAAGCTATCGAATTTCAGGAAGATCCTCCGCTTCTTGTTCAGGAACATGTGAGCGGAGACCAGATGAAACCGGAAAAGTTAAAAACTAAAAAACAACAAAACTTCTTTCTGGCAAAATTGGCTGCAATTCTGGCTCACATGCATTCTGCGGGAATCTGCTACAATGATCTTAAATCGGAAAATATTATTCTGCGCGATCACCAACCAGTTTTGATCGATCTGGGATTGGCGACTCCTAACCGTTTCAACGACAACATCTTCCGTGGTACTCCGGCTTATTCTGCTCCTGAGAAAATAAAACGGAATGAAAATACGTTTGCTGCTGATGTTTTTGCTTTTGGACTGCTTGCATTTCAGATGATCAATGGAAAACTTCCGGCAGATTTAATGCCTTACGAGGAATATAAAATCCTGCTTTCCAATCCGGAAAAATGGCAAAATTATTTAGATTCTGCTTCCTCCGATGATAACCTGAAATCTATGCTATCTTTATCGCCGGGACAACGTCCGACTATGTCTCGGATAGCTATAGATTATGCACAAAAAGCAGGAATTCCCACTTCCGAAACAATTCCCGATCTGATCAGGCAATATTCTTTCGAATGTCAACAACAAGCAAGTCAACAGCTTCTGGACGAGAAAAAATTGATCTGCGTCAGCAGCGACGAACCGGACAGAATTATTGAACACACTGCTTTATGGCTGGAATCAACAGGAAAAGAGACTCTTCATTTAAAAGAATCAGACTACCTTTGGCAGCCGCAACTTTTCTTTGAGCAATTCAAAGAACAAATCTTATCAGAATCTGAACTGGTTGAATATTTGAAAACTTCGGAAAAAAATCTATTACTTAATCGAGATCTAATTAATTCTAAAACAAATCTTTTTGACATGCTTAGTGAACTCCCCAATTCGCTGGTCGCGGTTCATTCCCAAAAAAGTTCATTGAAAAATGCAACTTATCAGGAAATCACAGAATTGCACAGACAATATGAGATCAAAATCGATGATTTCCCGTCTGATTATTCAGGAAAACCTTATCTTACCCGTTTACAACTTTTACAAGGCAATGGGATAATTTTCGATAAAAAAGTTCCGCAGGAAATTGTATCTTTGCTGGCTGCTATCGATCTTCAATTACCGGTTTCTTTATTGGAATCCGTCTGGCCAGATGCCGTAAACCTTCTACCTGCCATCATTGCTCATCCGTCCATCCGCATCAAAGAAGACGGATTGTATTTTATTGGAGATAAATCATTTAAAAATCCTTCCAAAGCTCTTCTGGAAAGAGTTTTCAAATCAGCAGAGAATTTGGGATTTTTAGCGATCTCATCGAAAACAGCTTTACTTCTGGATCGCCCTGAAAAGGCTTTGGAGTTTTTAGAATCATATTTGAATTCTCTCATTTCCCAGGAATATTTTGCTTCTGCTTATGAGGTTTTGCAGGTTTATTCTTCAAAAATGAAACTTCCTGTTTCACTTCAAAAACGTGAAGCATTCCTCTTACGTAAAAATGGCTATCTCAATGAAGCTCTGCAGAAATATGAGGTAATTCAGTTGCCTTCCAATAGCCTGGAATTTGCTGTGATCGCTTCCGACAGAGCTGTGATCCTGCAGGAATTGAACCGCATCGATGAAGCTCGTTCCATCTATGAAAAGATTTTGCCGATATTCGAAAAACAGGAAAATAAAAAAGCTTATCTCCGCACTTTGAATAATATCGGTGTAATTCATGTGCAATCCGATCATTTCGCAGAAGCGGAAAAGACTTTCCTGAAAATGCTGGAAATCGCCAAACAAAACGAAGACAAACAATTTATCACCATGTCGCATCTGAACCTGGCGGATGTTTACCTGCGTCGCGGCGAATGGCGCAAAAGTCTGTATCAAGCTCAAACTGCCGCAGAATTTGGTAAAAAATTCAAGCGCAAAGCCATCGAAGTCTGGGCTCAAATATATGGGATTCAAGCGCAATGGTCTTTGGGATCGGTCGATAATCTGGGTCAAGTGATACTGCAGATCATTGAGGATGCGGATTTGCAGGAACAAATCCAGCTTCTGGAAAATTTTACTGTTAATATGCTGCCCATTATGTTGAATCTACAAACAGAAAAATGCGATAGATTGTTCAGCATTCTGAATTCTTCCGAAACCGATTCTGCAGAAAAACAGGTCGCTCTTTTCTGGTATTATTCCGTTAAACAAAATTTTCTGAAGGCAACTGAAATTCTTCAGAAAACCAGCGGTGATTTCGTTCAAATTGGCAGAGCCTACCTTGCCGGTAATTCTGAAATTCTGGTTAGTGCTTTTCGTGATCTTGGTCTAAAAAATGACTGTTTCGGTTATCTTCAAACTGCCGTGCTGGTTTTGCAGAATCAGTTATTTCAGGAAAGCAAAGAATTAAATGTTGAGATTTCTTCCTTCGCTTCCCTGCATCCATTCCATCCTCTCAGCACTATAAAAAAAGAAAGCAGGAATTTACCTGAGATGGAACATCTAAATGTGCTTTGGAACATCATTTCACTCATTCAAAACAATGAATCTTTCGATACAACCATGCAATCCATCCTAGCAGGAGTGATCCGCATTGCAGATCTGGAAAGGGCAATTTATTACATTTTTGATAATGGCGAAATGAAACCCCGGTTTGGATTAAATCGAGATACAAATCCCCTTGATCTGGAAAATATCCGCATCAGCCGCACCATTTTGCAGGAAACGATCAAACTGGGCCATATCCGCTATTTTGAAAGCCTGCAGGAAGAGACTCCTTTCAATATTCACTCCAGTATTTTTGGTCTGGGATTGAGAACTGCTGTCTGTTATCCCATCATCGTCAACAGTGAAATCCGTGGTGTTATCTATGCCGATGCTACCGATGCCAAAGACTTTACAGGGCAAGAACAGAATTTACTGGAAGCGCTTTTCGTCCAGTCCCGCGCGGCTCTGGAAAAAACTGAAAAGATCGAAACCTTAATGAGGGAAAGAGAGCAGATTCTCGAATCCTCGGAAAGTTCATTCCCGGAGATCATCGGCAACAGCAAACCCATGCAAAAGATTTTTGCACTCATGAAAACAGTTGGTTCGCACAATGTGAACATCCTGATAACCGGACCGACCGGCAGCGGAAAAGAATTGATCGCCAAAGCACTGCACCGTGAATACAATGCCAGAGCTCCATTCATTGCCGTCAACTGCGCTGCTATCCCTGAAAATCTTTTAGAAAGTGAACTCTTCGGATATACAAAAGGTGCTTTCACGGGAGCTGTGAAAGACACGAAAGGAAAAATAGAAGCTGCCAATGGCGGCACACTTTTTCTGGATGAGATCGGTGATATGCCGCCTGCTTTGCAGGCAAAACTGCTGCGCGTTCTTCAGGATCGGATGATCACGCCACTTGGTTCCACCAAAGAAATTCCGGTTTCTTTCAGGATCATCACGGCGACCAATCAGAACTTGAAAGATTTGGTGAAACAGAATATTTTCCGGGAAGATCTTTATTTCAGATTGAACGTGGTCGAGATCGATCTGCCCTCCCTTTCCGAAAGAAAAGATGATATCTTACCTTTGGCAGAGTTTTTCCTGCATAAATATAACGATAAATTCGGCAAACAACTCAAGCAGATAAGTCCGCGATCTGCCAGAACACTGCTGCAGAAAGAATGGCGGGGAAACGTGCGTGAACTGGAAAACACGATGGAAAAAGCTGTCCTACTATCTCCAGGAGAAGAACTGGAAACATCTGCTCTCGACATCGAATCAAATGAATTCAATTGGTCATCTGGCTCTGAACTACCCCTTGTATGGCTTGAATATAGAGAATACCGAAGAAAGATAATTCATCAGCTTGATAAACGTTATACAGACCAATTACTGGAAAAAACCAGTGGTAATATCAACCGAGCCAGCACAGTGGGAAAGATTCCCCGGCCCCAGATCTATCGCATCCTGAAAGATGAGTAACATTTTTGTTATAATGTTCTATATTTGATACATCATTCTTTATATCTTATATTTCAATAAGTTATGAAACTGTTTACCTATAAATAACTCATTCAGAAATTTTATTGAATCAATTTTGTTTCAATTAGGATTATGCAAATTTCCCGTTTCTATCGATTTATTGAAAAATTTTTCGATTTTTATTTCATTAGTTTTCAATCAGTTACAATCCTTCTGAAAAATAAATTTCACCATTTTTTTCCGTATGGCACACGTCCTGCTAATTATTGGGGCAGAAGTGTTGAAAAAAAGTGAAATAAAAATTCCTAAAGGAGGAAAAAATGAAACGAACACTCTTACTCTTCACGCTAATTTTATTAGCAACTCATGTATTGTTTGCTGGTTCCATCACTGGAACAGTTAGTGGAAACCCGGTGAATGGTTTAATGGTACATGCATTCGAACCGGGTAATCCACAATCTAATTATGCAGCTCCCGTGGAAAACGGCGCCTACACAATTTCAGATATGGATTTGAGCACATATATTGTCAAACTATCTGGCATGGGAATCCACATTTTTTACGATGGCGTTTTTTGCATTGAGGATGCAACACCGGTCGAATTAACAGAAACCACTCCGGATGTGGCAGGAATTGATTTCGTGGTAGTCGGAGGAGGCCTGGGAACTGCGGAGATCAACGGAACAGTTACTGATGATGCAGGATTACCATTAGCCGATATAATGGTAGAACTTATCGCTCAATATGGCATGCCCTGGTTTCAGTTTAATGCAGCTACCGATGAATTTGGTTATTATACCATCTCTGACATTCCAGCCGGAGAATATTATCTGACTGTGATGGCTGAAAATTATTTACCGTACTTCTACGATGGCGTCATAAATATGGAAGATGCCACTCTCATTGTGCTGGAAGACGAAGCTGTTGTCACGATCGATCCGGTTTTGCAGCCTTTGGTTCTCTATCAAGTGACAGGAACCGTGCTGGATGATGAAGGCAATCCCATCGAAGATTGCCTGATAGCAGCCATGCCGGATGGAAATGGTGGCGGCATGTGGAATATCTTGAGTTCTACCACACTGGCAGACGGAACTTTTGAATTGAACATCCCAGAGGGAGATTATTTCTTTGCTGCTCATTTATTCGATTGGATGAATATGCAGGTTCAATATTATGATCATAAAGATAACTGGCAGGAAGCAGATATCGTTGCAGTTAATGCTCCCGTCTCAGGCATCGATTTCGATTTTATGGTTGTTTCCTACAATTCGTTAGTATCAGGAACCATCACCGATGTGGACAATCTTCCCGTTGAAGGTGCAAACACCTTCCTTTATCCCATCGATCCGAATCAATGGTTCTTTGCTCACAGTTTTTCCGATGAATTCGGATTCTATGAAATGGATAACATTCCTCCGGGAGATTATTATCTCTCTGTTAATGCTCAATATTATCAACCGTATTTCTATGACGGCGTTACAAACTGGGAAGATGCTACGATCATCACCATTGCCGAAGACGATGTGATCATTATCGATCCAGTTTTGGAACCGATCGTCATGCATACCGTCAGTGGAACAGTTTTAGATGATCAAGGCAATCCGATGAGCAACGTCATTGTTTTTGCTCATTCCAACAATTGGAATCCCGGTAATCCCGGCGGATATGGCAATCCTGGCAATCCTGGTGGAAACGGCTGCAATGGTGGTCTGGGAATGCTCAGCACTCAACCGGATGCAAATGGATATTTTGAATTAAGCGTTCCAGAAGGTGAATATATTTTTGGCGCAGAAACTCTGGATTTCATAAATACTCAAATCCAATTCTACGATCACAAACCCAGCCCGGATGTAGCCGATGTGGTTCTGGTGGAAGATGATGTTACCGGTATCGATTTTGATTTTGCTGCTCCGGCTGTTTACGATAATTCCATCTCCGGTGTTATAACTTTGGCAGGAATCCCCGTAGAAAATTCCATGGTTGTCTGCATCTCTGTCGATGAAACCTTCAGCACAGCCACTTTCACCAATGAATTCGGTCAGTACGAACTCGATAATCTTCCTGAAAACGATTATTACATTCTTGCTTACGGAGAAGGCGGCGTTCCCACTTTCTATCCTGGCGTTATCTGCTTTGAGGATGCTGAAACTGTTACAGCTCTCGGCATCGTCACCGGCATCGATTTCGAACTTGTTCCCATCAACGGCAGCGGTTATCTTAGTTTGAACGGATTTGTGAGTGATGATCAGAATCAACCGCTCTCGAATTCAACTATATCGATCACTGATCCGGAAGGCAATGTCGTCGCCACAGCTCAGACCAATAACAACGGATTCTATGAAATGACGACTGTTATCGCCGGTGATGTTGAAGTTGCTGCTACAAAAATATTCTACAGCACTTCCAGCACCAGCACAACAATGGTAGGAAACACTTCTATCAATTTCATTCTGGAACCGACTTCCCCCGCCGGCAGCAATGATACGCCAGTAATCGAAGATGTCCTCTCTGCCAGAAATTATCCCAATCCTTTCAATCCTTCCACAACCATCAGTTTCAACATTCCAAAAGCAGCTGATGTTACTATAACAATCTACAATGTGAAAGGGCAACAGGTAACCAGACTTCTGGATGAGCAACTGGAAGAAGGTATTCACAGCGTTGTTTGGAACGGTCTGGACAGCAGTAAAAAAACAGTTTCCAGTGGAATTTACTACTACAAAGTAAAAGCCGACGGAAAAAGCGTGACCAATAAAATGGTCTTAATGAAATAACTTTAATTGCCGGCGGCAATTATGTCGCCGGCATCTATTTTGTGGAATGAAAGTTGCAGAAATTTTTATTTGAATGGAGGTAGATGATGAAACGGATTATCCTGACACTTTTTTTGTTCTTTAATTTTATATTACTAAATTCCTACTCAATCAGCGGCTATACAAACCTGCTGGAATCGCCGGTTGAAGGCGCCAGCCTGGAATTATATGCACAACAACCCCACATGGGTAATTCCCTGATTGATGTGACAACCAGTGATGAAAACGGATACTACATTTTCAATATTACCGATCCCGGTATGTATTATGTGGCAGCCATCATCGAAAATCCTGTTGTTCAAACACTGTTTTATGACAACGTTCCAAGTCCGTTTCTGGCTACTTCGATTCAAGTGAACAACATGACTCCCAATCAGACAGATATCGACTTCGACTTCCTATCGAACATTCCTTCCGGCGATAATTCAATTTTTGGAACGGTAACCGACATTTCCGGTACTCCGGTTGAAGCGGCAGAAATTGCTATGTTTCCATTCCAATACTGCAATCCCTGGATGACTCCGTTCACTACTTTTTCAGATTCGGAAGGAAATTATCTCCTGGATGAACTTCCAGATGGAGAATACATTTTATTTGTCTGGCATCAATTTTATTATCCCTATGTTTATAATGGAGTTCAAGCCTGGCCGCAGGCAGAAGTTATAGTTTTGGAAAATGGTGTTGCACTCGAAATCGATGTGATTTTGGAATCGAATGAATCCTATATAATTTCGGGATTTGTTTTTGATACTCAAACCAATCAACCCATCATTGGTGCGGAAATCCGTGGTTTTTCTCAAAATGGGAATCACCCGTTTGGTTACGGACAGGGTGGATGCATGCTGCCTGAAACAACTACGGATGAGAACGGATTCTACCAGCTTCTTCTGCCGGCAGGAGTGTATCATTTGATGGCAATCGATACGCAGACAAATGATGTTGAATTTTATGATGAAGCCTCCACTCCTCTCACAGCAACCTGGATCGTGGTTGATCAGAATATCGAGAATATAGATTTTTATTTGAATGATAACCTGAATGGCGATTATTCGATTGCAGGAACGATTACATCGAGTGGTGGAAATAATGAACAGATCATACTGGCGGTAGCTGTTTCCAGTGATGAAGACTGGGAAGAAACCGTGATGGCAAATAATGATACCGGAGGGTACATAATTCCCGATCTTCCAAACGGTTCTTACTATGTTTATGGCTTCTCACCTGCTGCAATTCCCACCTATTATGAAGATGCCATCTATTTTGAAGAAGCTGTTCAAGTGGAACTACAGGCGAATGTAACTGATATCGATATAACGCTGCATGTTCCCCAGGAAAATGGATATCTCGGATGCTCGGGATTGGTTCTGGATAATCTGGGCAATCCTGTTTCCAATGCGACAGTTGCCTTCCTGGATTCGTTTGGCAATGTTCATGATTATGCCTATTCTGATGATAACGGTGCTTATCAGATTCCTTTTTTGGGAAGTCTGAATTACACTGCTTTGGCCACTAAAACTTTTTATTCCACAGATTCGATCCAATTGCCGGTTTATGGAAATCAAACCTGGGATTTCACAATTGCACCATTTAACACAAATATTGAAGAAACGCTGATAAATGTTGAAAGCAGTTTAAAGATTCTTGCCTATCCGAATCCGTTCAATCCGCAAACGATTATCAGTTTTTCACTGCCGAATTTTGCGCCTGAAACTAAGCTGAGTATCTTCAATATAAAAGGACAAAAAGTTTACAGCAAAATTCTGAATGACCTGGCAGCCGGTTCGTATGCCATATCCTGGCAGGCAAAAGATAATCAGGATAAATCTTTGGGCAGCGGAATCTACCTGGTGAGAGTATCGTCCGGGAATTATTCGGGTACCGGAAAATTACTTTTACTTAAATAAGCATCCTCCTCTGATAAATCAAAAACCTTCCTGATTTTCCGGAAGGTTTTTGCTTTTATTGGCTTTCTTCGGATACAAAACATATAAAGAAGTTGCCAAAAAACTTGGAATTCTAAACTGAACATTGTGGCTGAAAATAATAACCTGAAGATGAGCGGCAAAGAGAGTGAATTCTATTCAAAATAATTAGTTGCGTTCATTTTCAGATTCTACTTGACTGGGTATTTTGCAGTAAATATTTGGCGATGTTTTCTTAAGTGAAACAATGTTTTAGTATTATAAAAAAATATTAAAGGTGAAAAAAGATGCGACTGATCTATAATCCGGTTTTTTTAAAACACGATACCGGCATGCACCCGGAAAACAAAAAAAGGCTTTCTTCACTTGGTGAATTGCCTATCACCGAAATTGAAAATGGCGAGAAATACCTGGAACTTGTTCATACTCCTGAATATATTAAACGTATCAAGGATCTTGCCGCAGCCAAAGGCGGACATGCAGACGTGGATACAATTGTTTCGGAAGGAAGTTACGAAGCAGCGATTTATGCAGTTGGCGCCACTATTATGGCTTCCAAAAGCGGAGATTTTGCTCTCACCCGTCCTCCCGGACATCATGCTCATCAAGATCACTCCAGTGGATTTTGTCTGTTCAATAATATCGCCATAGCTGCCCAATATCATACAAACCAGGGAAAACGTGTTTTGATAATCGATTTCGATGGACATCTCGGCTGCGGTACCGAAAAGATCTTTTATAATTCAAATGAGATCATGTATTGGTCAATTCATCAATTCCCGGCTTTTCCCGGTGGCGGCGATGCACATGAAATAGGTGAAGGTGCCGGTAAAGGATATACGATAAATGTCCCACTTCCTGCCGGAAGCGGTGATGAGATTTTCATGGATGGTTTCGAATCGTTCCTGCCGGTAGCAAAAGAGTTTAATCCCGACATCGTAGGAATCTCTGCCGGCTTTGATGCTCATCAATATGATCTTCTACTCGATCTCAGATTAACGATTAATACATTCTACAAAGTTGGAAAACTAATTTCTGAAAATTTCAAAAACGTTTTTGCCACACTCGAAGGCGGCTATAATATCGAATACTTTCCAAGATGCCTATATAATTTTCTGGACGGCATCAACAATCATGAAATGAGCTACAAAGAAAGACCCACAGATTCACTTATACAGACCTATTATGAATATGAAGGCCGAAAAGCAATGGTTATGCAGCATTTGAAAAAATATTGGAAATCAATTTAATTAAAAAAAATAAAATAAGACCGTTTTGCTAACGCAAAGCAGACTCTTAAAAGGAATTAGAAATGAATGTAAAAAATTTAACCAAGCTATTTAATCCAAAAGTCGTGGCGATTGTCGGCGCTTCAGCCAAAAAGGGAAGTGTTGGTTATTCATTAATGAACAACATAATTGCTTCCGGGTTCGATGGAATTGTCTATCCTATCAATCCCATCAGAACTAATGTTCTGGGAGTGAAAGCCTATCCCTCATTGGAGGATGTGCCGGATAAGATCGATCTGGCAATTATCGCCACACCAGCCAAAACAGTTCCGGAAATTGTCGAGACTTGCGGAATAATTGGCGTTTCAGGGGTTTTATTGATTTCCGCCGGCTTTGCCGAAGCAGGGGAAGAAGGCAAAAAACTGATGAAGCAGATTGCCGAATCCGTCAGAAAATACAAGATGAGATTGATCGGTCCCAACTGCCTTGGCTTCATCAAACCTTCCATCAAATTGAATGCCAGCTTTGCCAGCAAAATGGCATTACCGGGTAAGATTGCTTTCATCTCTCAGAGCGGCGCTCTTTGTACAGCAATTCTGGATTGGTCTATCAAGCAGAATGTTGGATTCAGCCATTTTGTTTCGATTGGTTCGATGATGGATGTAAGTTTTCATGATCTGATCGACTATTTTGGCAGCGATCCGCTCACGAACAGTATTGTTATTTATATGGAATCTCTTTCTGATGCGCGAAGTTTTATGAGTGCAGCCAGAGCATTTGCCAGGAATAAACCGATCATTGTCTTGAAGGCCGGAAAAAGTTCGGAAGGCGCCCAGGCTGCCATGTCTCACACTGGAAGTCTGGCCGGAAATGATTTTGTTTTCGATGCTGCTTTCAAACGTGCCGGAATCATCCGTGTCGATACGATCGAAGAACTTTTCAATATGGCTCAATCTCTAGCCATGCAGCCGAAGCCTTCCAATAACAGACTGGCGATCGTTACCAACGCCGGAGGTCCGGGCGTGATCGCTACAGATACCCTCATTGCCAGAGGTGGAAAACTCGCTGCCTTATCAGAAGAAACTATCAATGAATTGAACAAACATCTATCTCCAAACTGGAGTAAAGGAAATCCGGTCGATGTGCTCGGAGATGCTGGTCCTGTGCAATATTCAAAAGCAGTGGAACTTTGTGCCAAAGATAAAAATGTGGATGGAATTCTGGTAATTCTAACTCCGCAGTCAATGACCAATCCGACAGAAGTTGCCCGAGAAGTTGCCGCAGTTGCCAAAAATTGTCGAAAAACCGTTTTAGCCTCCTGGATGGGTGCAGATGATATTGCTGAAGGTCAGAAACTTCTGGAAGCCAATAGTATCCCGGTTTATCAAACACCGGAAAATGCTGTTAAATGCTTCATGCAGATGTATGATTATTCCCGAAATCTATCTATTTTACATGAAACACCTTCCCAAATACCTCATCAATTCAAACCGAATAAACTGGCTAACCAAAAACTTATCAAGCAAGTTTTTGACGATAAAAGAACCGTGATGACAGAATTTGAAGCTAAACAATTTCTGGCTAATTATGGTATTCCGGTTATTGAAAACGGGCTGGCCAAAACGGAAGGTGAAGCAATTGCCTTAGCGGAAGTTATCGGTTATCCGCTGGTGATGAAAATAGCTTCGCCCGATATTCTGCATAAAACAGATGTGGGTGGTGTAATTCTGAACATTTTGAATGCGGATGAAGCAAAAGTTGCTTACAATAAAATCATGGAATCATCTAAGAAAAAAGTTCCCAATGCAGATATCAAAGGTGTTTTTGTGGAACAGATGATGAAACGGAAATATGAATTGATCATCGGTTGTAAAAAAGATCCTATCTTTGGACCAACCATCGTTTTTGGCATGGGTGGGGTTGCTGTCGAAGTTTTCAAAGACACAACTGTCGGGTTGCCACCACTGAATATGGCTCTGGCCATGAGGATCATCGAAGATACAAAAATCTATAAATTGATCAAAGGTTACCGAGGAATGCCGGGAGCTGATATCACTTCCATTCAATTCCTGCTTTACAAATTTGCTTATCTGCTGCTGGATTTCCCGCAAATTCTCGAAATCGATATTAATCCCTTTGGCGTCGATGAACGCGGTGGTGTGGTGCTGGATGCAAAAGTGTTATTGGATAATAAAGTAAACGTAAGTGAAGGTAGTTCCAATAAACATTTGGTTATCTCTCCTTATCCCTCTGAATATACGACTGAATATACAATGAAAAACGGCAAGAAGGTAATTCTGCGCGCGATCAAACCGGAGGACGAAATTATAGAAAAAGAGATGTTCTCCAATTTCTCCGAACGAACCCAGAGATTCCGCTTCTTTCAACTGATCAAAGACATTTCCCACGAGCAGCTTATTCGTTATACTCAAATCGATTATGACCGTGAAATAGCTATAATTGCAGAAGTTGAAGACGAAGGTAGAAAGAAGATGGCTGGTGTTGTCAGATTGATCGCAGATCAATATTTGGAAACTGCTGAGTTTGCTATCGTGATCGCTGATCCCTGGCAGAACATGGGATTGGGAAATAAATTTACCGATTACATCAGTGAAATTGCCAAAGCACATGGAATTCAAAAGATCTATGCCAATGTCTTAGCTACAAACCACATTATGCAGCATATGTTTAGAACCCGTGGTTATAAAATGCAAAAAGAGGAAGACGGTTATTACGCTGAATTAGTGATAAACAATCCGGAAAAATAAATAGCTAATTTTCATACAGAAAACCTTCCGCCGGCAGCTTGGCGGAAGGTTTTTTTATTTGGTTTATTTCAGGAAAGAAAAAATGCTTTGACAAGAATCAGCAAAACTTGCGATAAGCTATTTGTAGATTGAGATTTGAAAGAGAGAATTCATGATGTTTAATGATCGAAGTCTAAAAACGGATTGGCTGATATTGAAAAATATGGCTTTTTGACTGAATAATGGTAGCTAATAAAAATTGGTATTATAACTAATGGAAAAACATATCATCTCAAAAGAGCGCGTGACAAATCACGGTGAAGTTTTCACCCGGAAGCGGGAAGTTAACGCCATGCTCGATTTAGTCAAACAGGAAACCGAGCGCATCGAATCACGTTTTCTGGAACCTGCCTGCGGTACCGGAAATTTCCTGGTAGAAATCTTGAAAAGAAAATTATCCATCGTGAAAAATCGTTATGCGAAGAACCAATTGGAATTTGAACGATATGCAGTTCTTGCCGTATCCAGTATTTACGGAATTGATATTTTGCAGGATAATGTGCAGGAATGCCGCAAACGCCTCTTCGGCATCTTCGATTGGAAATACACGGAACTCTTTCCAAAAACCACAAAAAACGAATGTATAAGCTCAGTAAAATTTATATTAGAAAAGAACATAATTTGGGGAGATGCGATAGAAATGAAAACCGAAGGTGAAAATCCCCAGCCAATTGTATTTTCAGAGTGGTCACTTTTCAACAATATGATTAAAAGACGGGATTTTTCCATGAAAGCAATGATAAATAGTTACATGCCAGAACAGATGGAACTTTTTCCAGAACCAGATCTATTTGCTGATTTTAACGAAGAAGAATTTATTCCCGAGCCCATAAATGAACCTTCGCTCGTTCACTTTCTAAAACTGGGAGAACTTGATGAAAACTAACTACAATCCCGATGTGCTGAACTGCCTGGCAAACCTCAGCAGCGACGAAGTCTTCACACCGCCCAAGCTGGTGAACAGCATTCTCGATCTGCTGCCGCATGAACTCTTCTCAAATCCTAAAACCACCTTTCTCGATCCGGTCTGCAAAACAGGCGTCTTTTTGCGTGAGATTGCCAAACGGCTCGATGCCGGCTTGGAAGAAACTATTCCCGACAGGCAGGAACGCATCGATCATATCTTTGGCAAACAACTCTTTGGCATCGCCATCACCGAGATCACAGCTCTGCTTTCCCGCCGTTCGATTTATTGTTCCAAAAAGGCAAACGGCAAATACTCAGTTTGCCGGACTTTCGACAAATCATCCGGAAATATTATTTTTGAACGAATCGAACACACCTGGCAAAAAGGCCGCTGCAGCTTTTGCGGTGCCAGCCAGGCAACCTTACAACGCAGCGAAGAACTGGAAACTCACGCCTACCAGTTCATTCATACCCAAAAACCTGAGGAGATTTTTAAAATGAAATTTGACGTTATAATCGGTAATCCACCGTATCAATTGAGCGATGCAGGATTTGGAACAAGTGCTACCCCGATTTATCACTTTTTTGTTCAGCAAGCGAAGAAGCTTAATCCTAAATTTTTGACCATGATCATCCCGGCTCGCTGGTTTTCTGGAGGAAAAGGCTTGGATGATTTCAGGGAAGAAATGTTAAACGATAATCGGATACGAGAGATTCATGATTTCCCTGATGCCACAAAAATATTCCCAGGAGTACAAATAAAAGGAGGCGTTTGCTACTTTTTGTGGAAACGTGATGATCGTGGATTGTGTAAAGTTTCTTCCTACAATAAAGATAGTTTCGTTTCTGAAATGGAAAGACCATTGTTAGAGTCTGGTGCCGAAACCTTTATACGATACAATGAGGCGATGCCCATAAGAAAGAAAGTCGCGAACAAAAAAGAAAAATTGATTATGCACCAAATCAGTCCAAGAAAGCCCTTTGGCTTACCGACAACCTATCAAGGGGAAAAGAAACAGTTCGCGGGATGCGTTACTTTGTATCAAAATGGGGGTGTTGGTTATGTAGAAAAAACCGAACTTATAAATAATATGGGGATTGTTAATAAATATAAAGTGCTAATACCAAGAGCAGGTAGCGGAAGCGATTCATTTCCTCACCCAATACTCGGTAAGCCTTTCGTCGTGGAACCACCTAGTGCATGTACAGAAACATATATTGTAGCAGGGAGCTATGACAATAAAGCCCAAGCTAAAAACTTAGCTGCCTATATTATTACTAGATTCTTCCGGTTTTTGGTTTTGCTCGCAAAATCGACGCAAGATGCATCTGCAAAGGTTTACAAATTTGTGCCAATTCAAAATTTTGAGGAGTCTTGGACGGACGAGAAACTCTACAAAAAATACGGTCTGACAATAGAAGAAATAGCTTTCATCGAATCAATGGTTCGCCCGATGGAGGCAGATAATGAATAAAGATGATACCCTGGCAGTATTTGAGAATTATAAAATTCGCCGTGTTTATAATGAAAAATCCGAGATCTGGTATTTCTCGGTAGTAGATATTCTTGCTGTACTCATTCAGCAACCGAACTATCAGACAGCC
>JAUSOT010000275.1 GCA_030656075.1 Candidatus Cloacimonadales bacterium | reverse complement strand
TGAATTGCCCATATCTTGCAGATTCATTCCGAAAGCAATATGCCCCAACCAATCCCTTTCAAACAGAACAGCTAAACTCGTTTTAAATAATAGTGACAGATCAAAACCTACACCGGAACCGGTAAATGTATCGATTTTTCTTTTGATGAATTTAACATTTACACCCAAATGCAGATCAGTCGGAACTTCAAAGAACATCCAACCAAGATTTAATTCACGATGAATATGCTTGGAAAAAGCAATTTGAAACAGGTCATCGGTGCTGGTAATTTTGCGATCTGGTATTCCCGATAGATTAAACTCCAAGTAAGCAGATCTGATGTCAACATTATGTACTAAATGCTCTTCCAAAAATACAGGAATATCATCAATCGTCAATCTCGTCCAATTTATCCCAATCGTAACTTCATTTGGTAAAGGCTGGCACAGAGTAAGGTTATCGTAGGAAGCCAGATTCTGATATAAAAAGGCTCTCATGATACTAAATTCGGTTTCCCTGATTTGAGAAATTCCTGCTGCATTCCAGTAAATGGCTGAGCCGTCATTTGCTACTGCAGCAAAGGCTCCACCCAGGGCGGAAGCGGTAACTCCGTTCCCAATAACCATAAAATCGCCTGCATAGCTGCCGGCAAACAGTCCCGTCGAGCATAAAAAACAAATGACCGCAAATATTATTTTCCCAAATTTCATAGCTATCTCAGTATTGCCATTTTTTCAATTTTCTCGATTTTTTTATTGCCTTTTGTGGCTGTGATCCGATAGAAATAAACCCCATTGGCCAGTGTTTTTCCATTCAAATCGCGACAATCCCAGCCAATATCGATGCGAGGAAATTCATGATATCCTACCGTTGTGGGCAGGTCGGTGAAAGACTGAACTAATCTGCCGCTTACGGTGTAAACCTTGATGTTGACTTTATCTGCTTCATCGGTGAGAACATAGGTGAACCTGGTGCGTCCTTTATTTTGAGGATACATCGTCCGCGAAGAAACAGGATTCGGATAATTAGCAAAATTTAAAACATCAAATTTAGCATTCACATCAAATTCGATAGCCAAAAGTTTTTCGTTGCCATTCACATCAAAACATTGCAGCGATAATGTGTAAGAGCCTTTATCCAGATCGTCAAGCTGATATTTCACGGGAACTTCACAGAGCTGACCGTATTGTGCCGAGACGGAAAAATTATTTTCTGATATTTCCAGAGTGATATCACCGGAAATTAAAGATAAAGCTATCTTCTTATCGAAAATATCAATGCCGTTCACGTCTTTTAGTATGAACGATATGATTCCATCTTTGGAAATATAGCCGGTTTGAATCCAATCCTCATACTGCAAAGAAGCAATTGTCTGCGTGAATTCCTGACCTTGAATATTGGCTTCTACAGCCGGTTTTAAGGCATCGTGATTATTCAAAATTGTATAAATCCCGGTACGATTGATCTCACATTGAACAAAATCCTCATTCACTTCCGTAACTCCACCCTGATAAATCCATTTATCGTAAGTACTTTCCCATCTGTAAAATGAGAAATTTCCTTGAAGTTCTTCGAACTGAGTTAGAGAATCTGCAGGATTATAATAAATTTTGATAGAAAGCATTTCGTTGTTTGGGAAATGTCCTAAAGAATCGGCTAACAGTTCTGTATTTAAAGTGCCAATTTCATAGCAAGTTGAAAAACTGCTGTCTGCCAGACAAATTTTAGAAACGTCGGGTTGATTGATGGGTTGAAGAAATTGCTGTTCGTTGATAAAAAACAAACTTTCCGATTGCAGAAAACCACCGGGAAAAATGCATTCAAAATTGCCATCCAAACTGCTTCCAGTAACGCTGGAATTTCCAACCAGAAACAGGTTAAATTGGAATGGATCGGAATTCTTGGAATTATTCGACAGGGAAACTTCTCCAAATGATTCGCCATTCTCATTTACTACAGCTCGCATTTGGATTTCTCGATTCAATATTGGTAAGGAGATAATTTCAATTCTATCTTCCAAAACAGCAATTGGCTCTATCTGCTGAGTGACAAGCAATTCGTTATTATTCAAAATATCATACAATTTAATCGAACAGATTCCAGCTTCGGTCATGCCGATGTTTTGCAGATATGCTTTGATGGCAGGTTGATAATTTTCCTGGCATAATTCGATATCCTGCAGCCAGAGATCGGGAGCAGAAACAATTATATTTCTTGTATCGGTATAGGTTGAACTGTGTGCTGCATCGTAAATAATGAATTGATATTTGATGGTGCTTCCAGCTGTATGGGGGGGGAGGGGATTTTCAAGTTCGTAGCGATTACCACTGGTATTCAGCATATTAATAACGTAGTTTTCAGATATATTCTTGAATTTTATCTGAAGAATTCCATCTTCATCGAAGAAATCGGCGCTGATCATGATTTCATCATTTTCGGTAGGATTTTCCGGATTGATCTGAAGATTGTTCATCACAGATTGTCCGGCAGCAAAATATGAAATGCCGGTAACTTCCTGCTCGCTGCTCCACCCGAAAAGTTTTACCGAATTCGTGTAAATATCATTTATTTCCGGAATGTAATATTCCACAGAAAGGGAGTCGTTTTGATTCTGCACAGTGAATGGATAATAAATATTCAGAGGTACTTGAACATCATTTTCATCGAAAATCATGAATTTGCCATGCGTAATTTCATTTCCGACATAAGCCGAGATATGAAGTGTGTCTCCCGGAACGACATTATATTTATCGAGCACGATTTCTTTCTTTGCTTCCGGAAGCTGGATATCAACGCGTGGATCACCAAGCAAGGCACAACCCTGAATCAATGCTATACGGACAGCATTGGTAATGTAAGAATTCTGAGTAACATAAAATTTTGCTTTTGTGTATTCGACAATCTGTCCTATATTTGTAATATTCAACTCAAACATAGCTTGGTTAATAATTCCGGAAAAAAATTCATCAGAATGAAGGTAGCCGTATCCGGTGAATCCGATATGAGCGATTCCTCCTTTATTGGGAGTTAGAATAATTTCCTCGCCAATACATTTTGAGCCCGGTTCATTGAAAGCCGAACCATAACAAGCCAGACTGGCAAATATCGGTAAATTCTCATTATTAAAGGTCTTAATGTCTGCTATGTTGAGAAGATTATAATCTGCCCAGACAAAACCGCCGCCATGTCCCATAAATTGAACATACAGGGCGCCGTCATTGATGCCGCTGATCAATGATGTTGTGTTTCCGAAATACTCTTCAGGCAG
>JAUSOT010000274.1 GCA_030656075.1 Candidatus Cloacimonadales bacterium | reverse complement strand
TAGATTTCTTTTGCTCAAAACTCAAACTGATAGTTGAAGTAGATGGAGAGTTTCATAAAGATAAAGGAGAAGAGGATATTGTTAGACAATCAAGATTGGAATCACTCGGACTGAAAGTATTGAGATTTAAGGCTAGTGATATTATGAAGAATCTCAATGATGTTATTGAAGCTATCGTTAATTATATCGAGGTATTTGAGAAGAAATAACATACCCTGATTCCTATTGGAATCACCCCTCTTGATAGATGTGGAAAAGAAAACTTCAAATTATTTGATATTCTGAAAATCCATTACAGCAAATATTTATTGATTTTAATAATACAATGAATAACCTGAAAAATCTCCTCTGAATAAGAGTAGTACGGCTTTAGCCGGGAGGTGTGTGATATTTTTCGATTAGCAAAGCAAACAAAAAAATCTCTTTCAACGGCATCAACAAATTTTCGCAGAAAATTTTCTTTCAACGGCGTCTAATGTTCCCTCGTTTACAGCGTAGCGAAAAGAGAGGGAATAGCAAGGGTGAGTTCAGAAGAAACCTTACAAGGGCTAACTCCCAAGAAATCCTGAAAGAAGCCATTGCAAGGTTAAATAATTATTTCAACCGTTCTGAAGGTCAAAGACCGTTCTGAAGGTTTTATTTATCACAATCTACGCAATCTTCAAATTTTTCGTGCTGCTTAAAGCGGGTCATGCCCAGTTTTCCAAAGAGCGAATCTACCAATGAATAGATCACCGGGATCACAAACAATGTGAGAACGGTGGCAAAAGCCAATCCGAAAGCGATGCTGACAGCCATCGGTTTGTAATCTGATGTTGTGCTGGAACGTGAAATGATGATCGGCATGAAACCAGCGATAGTCGTCACCGTCGTCATGATGATGGGACGTAAACGTACTGCACCGGCATTGATCAACGAATTCCAGCGGTCTATGCCGCGAGATCGTTCCCGGTTCACAAAATCCACCAGAACCAAGGCATCGTTCACCACAACTCCAGCCAGGGCAACCACCGAGATCATCGTCATCATGGAAAAAGGCAAACCCGTAACCAGCAAACCGAATACAACTCCAATGAAGGCAAAGGGAATCGTCACCATCACTATGAGCGGCTGCACAGCAGATTTGAATTGCGTCGCCAGGATCGTGAAGACCAGCAGCAACGCAACTGCAAAAGCAAAATAAAGCGATTTATTTGTTTTACTCTGTTGCTCTGCCTGACCGCCGTACTCGATCTGATAGCCGGGGAATCTTTCCGAAAAATCACTTAGAATTCCTTTCGTTCCAGTAAGTTGATTTCCCCGCAACATTTCTGTAACTTCGTCAGCCGTACGCAATTTGCTGCTGCCGTTTTCCTGGTAAGTTGTCACCGAACCGGTCACCGAAATCAATCGTTTACGGTCACGGTGTTCGATCTGAGCATAACCGGAGCCTATCTCCAGATCGGCAACTTCTTTCAGGGCGATCACATCTCCGTTCAAAGTACGTAAAGGCAGATTTTCCAGGTCTTCCAGATCATTAATCTGCTTATCCATCACCCGCAGAACAATATCATATTCATCCATGCCCGAACCGCGGTATTTGGAAATGTAACCGCCATAAGAAGCATAGCCCACCAGCGAAGAAATGGCTTGAACATTCAAACCGTAGAAAGCCAGTTTATCATGTTTGGGAACGATCCTGATCTCTTTTTTACCTTCGGAAAAACTGGTTTCCAGATCGGTCGTTCCGGGAATTTTCTCAATTTCCGAAATAATATAATTTCCGATTTCTTCCAGGCGGGTAAGATCATCGCCTTTGATGCGGATTTCAATATCATTTCCGGTAGGCGGGCCACCCTGTTCCCCATCTTTGAAGCGGAAAGTGTAAAGTCCCGGCAAAGTTTCCAGATATTTTCGTATCCTGTTTTTTATCTGATCATGATTGAATTTCATTTTATCCAATTCCACCAGGTCGATCTTGACATTTGCATTCCTGGTTTCCACCTGGTTGCGGTGATTTTCCGAATACTGCCCGATTGTGCTCACCACTGCTTCGATGTCTTCCTTTTCCGGTATATTCAAAACAAAGTTTTCAATCTTGGTAACCACTTCGTCGGTTTTTTCCAAACTGGTTCCGTTCGGTGTTTCCAGGTTAATAACGATAATTTTTGGTTTACCGCGAGCGAAGAACTGAAATTTTACCAATCCTGAACGCAATGCCAGACCAGATAAAGCCAGAGCAACTATCAGGATCAGCATCGTCCAACCTCTATTCTTTAAAACTTTTTTTACATTTTTGCGGTATTCTTTCACCAGCCAGTCATGCAGTTTATGCTCTTTATCCTGGCGATTGAAGTTTCCTTTTCCGCTCAGTTCAGCCACGTGGGAAGGCAGGATCACCAGGCTTTCAAACAGCGAAGCCAACAAAGCCATGGAAACCACGATCGGGAAAACGCTCATGAATTTTCCCATGATCCCTTCCATCAACAGCAACGGCATGAAAGCCGCAACGGTAGTCGTGACGGCTGCCACTACCGGCCAGGCAATTTCGGTTGTTCCTTGAATGGCAGCTTCCCGCGAACTCATCCCCATTTCCCGGTAGCGGTGCACGTTTTCCAGCACAATGATCGCATCATCCACGATCATTCCCAGCACTAATATCAAGCCGAAAAGGCTCAGATTGTTCAAAGTTACATCAAAACGCTGCATCAGGATGAAAGCCAGCAGGAAACTGAAGGGAATTCCCCAGGCTGCGAAAAGCGCATTCTTCCAACCGATGAAAATCCAGAGCACGATGAATACCAGGCAAATACCCATCAAACCATTATAGCCCAGCGTCCTGATGCTGTTATTAACCCTGATGGAGCCGTCATTGCGCACTTCCACCGAAAGTCCGTCCATTCTTTTGGCAAATTCAGCAGCTTTTACCCGCACAGCTTTCATCACGCTGATAATGTTGCCGTCGGCTTTTTTGAAGACATCCACCGTTACAGCTTTCTTGCCGTTCAGTTTACTCATGGTCACAGCTTCTTCCAAAGTATCGCGCACGGCAGCCACATCTTCGATGCGAACCGAACGCCCGTTGGCATCCATGCTGACGACCAGGTCGCCGATTTGATCAATGTTATCAAACTCACCCATGGTTCGAATCAGGAATTCTGCATATCCTACTTTGATGGAACCACCCGGTGCGTTTTTGTTACGCATATTCACGGCATTGGCCAGGTCATTCAAAGAAATTCCGTATTCTTTCATTTTTTGAATGTTGCTGTCGATCCAGATCTGTCGTTCTCTCGTTCCGGCAATTTCCACTTTGGAAATATAATCCAGTTCCAGCACTTCATCTTTGAAATCGTCTGCCAGTTCCCGCAGAGCATTATCCGAAAAATCTCCGCCCAGGGCAACCGTGCAGATTGCGTTCACTTCCCGCATATTCAACTGCAGCAGAACGGGATCATCTGCGTCATTTGGCAGATCTTTTACTTTATCCATTTCGGTGTTCAAATCCTGCCAGGCTTTCTCGATATCGGCTTTGGGGTCCATCTGAATATAAATGATGGCTCTGCCTTCCGAAGCTGTGGAGGAAATGTAATCCACATCTTTCATGTCGGTGAGTTGATCTTCGATCTTCTTCACGACCAGTTTTTCCATTTCTTCCGGCGATACACCACGGTAGCCGACCATGATGTAGAAAGCGCCGAAATCTACAGCCGGCATCTCTTCTTTGGGAATGTTTATCATCGTGTATATACCAAATATGAACACGATGATCATGATCATATTGATCAGCACACTATTATCTACAGAAAATTTTGCTAAAGACATATCATCTCCATTTTGTAGCTATAGCCACTAAGAACACGAAGAACCGCTAAGAAAGGATTTAAATGTTTTGTTTTCAACCGTTGCGAAGGTTCTAAATGTAAGAAAGGTTGTAAGAGACCGTTCGCAAGGTTTTTATCCGTGTTATTCCGTGTTAATTTGTGAGCAAATTTATGAGATGCTTTTCCTTCGTGCAAATTCGTGTAATTCGTGGTAATCTTCTGGCAATTCATGTTTCAATTCCCTTTCTGCTCAATTCATTCCAAAGCCGGATTTGATTTCGACCAACGTGCCTTCGGAAAGGCTGTCGATACCGTCTATCACCAGTTTATCGCCAGTTTGCAATCCGCTGGTTATGATGATGTTATTGGCTACTTTTTCACCAAGTTCCACGATCCGAAGCTCAGCTCGATTTTCGGAATTGATCACATATACAAATTCTTTATCATATTTTTCCCGCAGGTTTTCGATGGAAGTATAGAACACATTTTTATAGGTCTGCGAATAAATATGACCTTCCACCACCATCCCCGGGAAAAGCTTCAGGTTGGGATTTGCTAACATAATTTCTACCGGATAATTATTTCCACCGGAAACGGGACGAATTCCTACTCCTGAGATTTTACCAACATATTCTTGATTGTTATAAGTTACGGTTACCCGATCACCTTTGGTCACGTAGGAAATATCCGATTCACTCACGCCGGTTTTGACGATCAGTTTTTTGGAATTTACGATACCTGCAATGTACTTGCCGGAACTCACCATTTCTCCGATCTTCAGTTTGAGTTCGGCTATAAAACCGGAAACCGGAGCACGAAATTCTGAATTTTCAAAATTCTTGCGCGCCATCTCCACAGATGCTAAAAGCCCATTATAACCTGCTTGAGCATTCTTTTGTGCGCTTTTGGCCTGAAGATATTCGCTTTCGGAGATCATCTGTTTATCGTATAGATTCTGCGAAACTTTTAAATTGATATTGGCGGATTCCAGGTTAGACTCTCCAGCCAGCAAAGCTGCTTCGGCCTGTTCCAGTTGATTCTTGGCATCTGTGTTGTCCACCCGACCGATTGCCTCGCCCTGTTCCGCCCAGTCTCCCAAGTTCTTATAAATTTCCACAACTTTTCCATTCGTTTCACTCAGCAGATTCACGTCGGTGATGCCTTCTAATTTACCAGTGATTTTGATATATTTATCGAGATTCATCGGCTGCATTTCCTGCACTATCACCAAGATTGCAGCTTCTTTCACTTCACCGGCAAATTGTCCATTTCCTTTACCATTTGGTTTACCGCAAGCGGTCAGCAACAAAGCAATAACAACCATCAGACCTGCGACTTTCAATATATTTTTCATTATTTTCCTCCAATTTGTTTTATTTTTTTTTCAACTTCATCCCAGCCTTCTCCTAATGCGTCGGCTTTTCGCAGAAAACCGATCGTCTTCTGCTTGCAAAGCCACCAGGAGAAGGAGCCGCTTTTGCTTCCTCTCCTCCCAGGAGAGGATTGAGGTGAGGTTAAGTACATTTTATTCCATTCCAATTTGTGCCAGGATATTATTCAGCACATTCTCATCTTCAGTTCCCATCAATGCCAGCAGCGATGATTTCGCTGAAAGATAATCATAGAAACCGGTGGCAACCTGATTTTGAGCAGAAGTGTACATGATCTCAGCAGAAAGCAGTTCATTTGCTGTGATCTTTCCATTGGCGAAATACTCTTTCATCTGTTCATAAGTTTCAGCTGAATATTCCAGAGCCAATTTTGATGAATACACTGTTTTGGCAGCAGAAACCATATTCAGCACCGAGCTTTTAATGGAAAGTGCAATATTATTTTCCGTTGATTCCAAACTGTATTTTGCCTGCTTCAGCTTGTTTCTGGCAACGGCAACTTCCAAGCCATTATCTACCAGCGGAAAGATCGGAACGGAAACATTGATGCCCAATTGACCGACATTATCATTGAATGTATCTTCAAAATCATATTTCAGCCAGCTTTTGGAATATTGCAGATTAAGGGTCGGCAGGAAATTCCCGCCTGCCATTAAAAGCGATTTATTGTTTGTCTTCACCGACAATTCGGAAATTCGTAAGGTCGGATTTTCCTTCTTGCCAATCTGCATGATCTCATCAACCAAACCATTGATTTCTTCCATATCGGTTTCTTTCAATTTCTGTAATTCAGCCTGGTAATCGTCCGCTGAAATTTCCTGCAGTTCATCTATTTTTTCCAAACTCAGGAAATTTTCCAAGTCCAGCAAACTGGTCTGGTAAAGCGTTTCTACCTGGATCAGACTAACCTCTTTATTGGCTTGTTCCGACTGCATTTGCAGATAACCGGCTTTGGAAAGCGAGCCTGATTCGAATTTCACTTTGGCAATATCGGTATTCGTTTTGGATGTTTGTAGATTTTTATTGGCAATATCCAGCAGAGCCTGGTTTTTGAGAACTGAAAAATATTTCTTTTCCAAATTGCTGATCGTGTTCAGCCGGGCGCTTTTGAAAGATTCGTTGGAGATATTATCGGCATCTTTTGCGAGACCGGCTCCCAACCATACCTTGCCGCCATTGAAGATCGGTTGATTTATCACCAGTTGATAGTTATAAAGTCCGTCATAAGCATCATTAGAATTTTGCAGGATTTTCTCTTCATCATATCTGGTGAAACCCCCGCTCACAGAAGCAGAAGGCGCAATGCTGAGATACGTTTTCCACAAATTGTTTTTGCTGGCTTTGTTGGATTCTTCAGCAGCCAGCAGATCGGGATTGTTTTTCAAAGCTATCTGTTTTGCTTCTTCCAGATTCAGTGCGTTCAAACTAAAAAAGGAAGAAATCATTAATATCGAAATTAGAAAATTCTTCATTACTCCTCCGCGAAATCTATTTGATTTTCCGGCAGCATCGCCGCCAGTTTCATTTCTGTTATTGTTTTAATTTCAATTTTCATTAATTCATTCATAGTATTCATCATGATCTTCCCGTAAAATGGAATATTATTCAGTTTGCCTGCGTCGATTGCTTCCTGATGTTTTTTCTTCATATTGCCTACATGTTCATTCATCCACTTTTCATGATTCTCCAAAGCTCTGAGGAATTCTGCTCTGGAGATAGTATGATGAACAAACCTGAGCGCATTCCAAAAGTCCATCGGGGATGTGCTAACGTCTTTATTGAAAAGGAAATGACGCAGAATTTCCAAAAACTGATTTTTCCCTTTATCGGTGATAGTGAATACTTTTTTGGGTGGACCATTATCATCCAATTTCATCTCACCGCTGATGAAATCATTTTTTTCCAAACGCTGCAGCGCTTTATAAACGGAAGCCGTTTTTACTCGCGTCCAGAAAATCAAACCGCGCTTTTCGAAAAAGCTGACGATTTTATAACCGTGCATCGGTTGCTCTGCCAGCAAGCCAAGCACAACCAAATCTACTCTCGACATTTCACCTCCAATTATGTGTTTTTATAAAAAGCTAATATCATATTTCATATTTTATTGCCATAGAATAAGTTAGGATCATAAAATCATCTTAACTAACTCTAACAGGCAATCTTTTGTAACTTCTAATTAACTACAATTTCTGCCTCATCCGCCTGACCACTTCTGAGTGATCATCCACCTTCTCCAAGGGAGAAGGATATGAAACTTCCTCTTGTTTAATCACACTATTCTCCCTCTCCTTTGGGGAGGGCTGGGGTGGGGCAACCAAATCTACTCTCGACATTTCACCTCCAGAAATTCTATTTTTAACTTTTTTGACCACAAAAGCAAAAAAACACTGCACTTTATTTTCTACTATTCTACTTTTGAATAAGGCAAAACTCTCCGGCCGGATTTATTGTCAAATAGATTATTCGAAAGTAGAATAGCTTCCCCAACTCTTCCAGGATTCTGTGAAAGAGTTATGTGAAAGTGCTAAAGGTTTTTCCTTCCGAATCTTCTTCAATAGAAAATCGAGGAGATAAGCTTCAGAAGGGATGCAGTCTGGTAT
>JAUSOT010000271.1 GCA_030656075.1 Candidatus Cloacimonadales bacterium | reverse complement strand
GCGAAGAGATTCGATTATTTTTAATACAATATCTTTGAACCTGGATGGGAAGACCAGAATAACACCGACTTGGTCTCCCGGAAATAATGTGGGTCCGCCATTTTGGGTGGGAATGGTTTGAATGCCGAAATCGGCAAGTTCTCCGGGTTCGGACAATTTCTTCAAATAGGGATCGAGCAAAACCCGGAACAATGTATTGAGATGCTTTCCCTGGTAAAAAGGAATATTGGTAATAGTTTCGCAAACTACAAAATCAAATCTGACAAAATAACGGGGATCAAACATTTTTCTTTCCTCTGGAGTTAGGGAAAATACTTCTGGAAGTTTGACAATATTTTTTTTGTGAACAGATTTAATCAAAGATTTAATCCATTGGGAAATAATAAATAATGGATAGTGAAGATCGCAAATTTAATTTTTGGAAAAACTTGTTGAAAAAGAAATTTTAAAAAATCTTTGACAAGAATAAAGCAGTTTAGCAAATTAAAACTGTAATTAAAAAAATCTTAATGAAAGTTGAGTAAATAGATTTTTCGGACTTTGCTGTGAAGTATGGGAGGGAGTATGATTGCTAGATATTTCAGAATATCATTTATTTTTATTATTCTTTTTCTGTCGGTAAGCTGCGTAGAAGAAAAAACCACTGAAGTAACTTTGCAGGATAATAATCAGGATCAGGTTTATTCGATCCCACCGCAATCCGGTTTGCTGGGCAATATCAACCTCCACCTTATCCCCGAAACGATTCAAGGTTCTGCCATCGTTATATTGAATGGTCCCGGCAGCTCTGTTGGTTATGATATCCGCGACTTGGATAATTCCTCTATCATCTATTTTGCCGACAGTTACATTGCCGCCGGAGGCAGTTCGCTGCAATCCGGCACACTTCTGCCAATCGATCAATGGGTCAAAATCCGCCTGGTGATCTACGAATCGGGTTTAGCTGGCTGGATAGTTTCTTTTCTGCAGTATCTTGGCCTGGATTTCTTCGATAGTGTGGAAGATTATATGATCGATGAAGTGTTTGAGATCGAAGTTCTTTTAGAAGGCGGACCGGATAACGTGA
>JAUSOT010000267.1 GCA_030656075.1 Candidatus Cloacimonadales bacterium | reverse complement strand
ACAATAGAAAAAGAAGTAACAGCCTGGGTAAAATGTAGAAACTCAAAAAACAGTAAAATCAATTGGCAATTTACTACCGATGATGCACGAATAAAGCTCAAAAGGCTTTATCCGACTATCGAGGCTTGACGTGACACTAGTAAAGCATTGTCTAATCCAGTGGTTATGTTTATTTCTCCACAAAGCATATTTAGCTTTCCTAATACACGACCTAATTTTGTAACATCAAAATCTCTAGGAAAACCTATTGCAACATCTTTTAATCTTAATTGAATTCCTCTCATCTCTTCAGGATGAACAGGTTCATTCGGAGACATAATTACATATTTAAGTTCAATTTCACCAAAGTTTTCAATTCCTTTCTCAAGAATTTGTACACCTTTAGGTACATTTCTATAAATTTCTTCCCCATCAAGAAATAGTTTCATAGGAATTCGATTCTCAATATAAAAAAAATCTTTTAACTCTTCTTGCCCTGGTGGAAATTGTATGGGGCAATATTGTGCCAATGTCCACTTAAATTTCTCATAACCACGGCCTTCAATGGATCTACTTACATTAGTTGTTCTTTCTAATTCATTTTTAATTTGTTCTTTTATATTTTCTAAAATTATTATTGTCTCACCTTCTTCTAAAGGAAAATCACTTTTATATTTTCGATATTCTACTACTGCATCTTTAATATCCCAATTACCTTTTCTAAAGAAGTCTTCAGCAATTATTTCTCCTTCGATAGCGTAATTTTCTTTTCTTTTTTTAGTTATAATTTTAACTATTTTACAATAAGGTAAAGGTGCAAGAAAACCTACACCAAAATTACCTATTCGCATTCTACCCATGTCATCAACGGTTGTTGAAGGTTCTTTGAATCGGCCAATATTGAGATATTCATCCCTAAATTCTTTCTCGCTAATCCCTCGTCCATTATCTCTAAGTATTATCCTTCCTTTTTCAAGATCCAATTTTAGCTTAACTTCACTTGCACCAGCATCATATGAATTTGATATTAATTCTTTTATTGCTAAAGCGAAGTTCCTGTATAATCCTAAACTTAAATGTTTAACTACCTTTTGGTCTATTTTAATCGGTGCTATAAGTCTTTTTAAATCATTATCCATATACGCCACCTTTTTTATACAATGAAATATTATTTATTTTTCAATTATAAAAAATACAAAACTAAACAGCTAACCATCTGTCAAATTAAATTAGTACAAGTTTTTAATACTAATTCATCCTAATGTAATAAATGGTGTTATAACTATTTCCCATTTTTACTAATTTTACTTTTTATCCTTTAACCTTCTCCAGAAAATAACCAAAAACTACGCTGCCATAATCCAGCTATTAGCATTATACCTACGTGATTAGACCTTTGGCAATCGATTGTTCGAAAACCGTGAGAGTTTCATGAGTGAAGGTTGAAAAAGTAGTGAATACCCATAAGAAATCGCCAATGCCGACAAAAAGAAAATCCATATCTTATCCTTTCACCGCTTTGGCAATTTCAGTTGCAACATATTCAATATCTTTTTCAAATATACTCTGCACATCAAAAAGCAGGTTTCCTTCCCGCAAAATTCCCAGAATCGGCCGATCAAGTTTCAGCAGTTCATCAAAAACTCTTTTCGCAAAACCTTTCTCATACGAGACCAGCTTCACAGCCAGGCTGTCAATTACCAGATCCGGCAAAGTTCCCCCGCCTACTTGCGCTTTGCTGGTAACGATCTCATTAGCCACGTCATTTTTTTCTAAGACATCAGAGAGTTTTTGAACCAGCCTTTTCAGTTCATTTTCGCCACGGTTCAGCATCTCAAAAATGGGAATTTTGGAGAGCAGGTCTTCATCTTTCAAATAGCATTTGATCACAGCAGAAAGAGCGGCGATCGTCATCTTGCCAACCCGTAAAGCACGCATCATAGGAGCTTTAGCGATCTTGGAAACATATTTTCCCCTGCCGGCAATGATCCCGGCTTGCGGTCCGCCCAACAGTTTATCTCCGCTGAATGTAACCAGATCGATTCCGGCTTTTAATGTTGAACGCACATCCGGTTCTTTCTCCAAAGGAAGTCCTGCCGGTTTTCGTAAAAGCCCTGAACCCATATCGTAAATGAAGATAAGCTTATGTTTTTTAGCTAATTTTACTAATTCTTCATTTTCTACTTCTTCCGTGAAACCGCCGATGAAATAATTCGATTTATGCGCTTTCAGAATGACTTTTGTGTTTTTTGTGATCGCATTTTCATAATCAGATAGACGAGTGCGGTTGGTTGTGCCAACTTCCACCATGATAGCGCCGCTAGCCTGCATGATGTCGGGAATGCGGAATGAGCCACCGATCTCGATCAATTCACCACGGGAAATGATCGCTTCTCCCCCTTCGGCAAAAGTTTTTAAACACAACAAAACCGCTGCGGCGTTATTATTCACTACCACGGCATCTTCGGCTCCGGTCACGAATTTGATCAATTCGGAAATATGACTGTTGCGCTGCCCTCTTTTGCCGGTTGTCAGATTGAATTCCAGGTTACTGTAACCTGACAAAATATTCTGCATTTCCTGCTGAACATATTCACCCAGAGGTGCTCTTGCCAGGTTTGTATGCAGCACGATTCCGGTTGCATTCACCATCGGTTTCAAAGATGAACCGGCGATAGAACTTACTATCGATTTTGTTTTTTTCAAGACTGCTTCCAATCCCGAAAATTCTTTTCCAGCCAAAACGCTTTCCCGCTCAGTTTCCACAGCTTCCCGAATGGCAAATTTCACCAGTTCTTCACCAAATTTATCTTTCAGCTTTTTTATTTCTGCTTCATTCAGCAGCTTATCCACACCGGGAATTTTTTTCAATTCTTCTTTCATGCAAAATCCTTATTTTAGCTCGATTGAATTATAGAATTCTTTCAATTCTCCTTTTTCCTGTTTTGTTAGCGAATGCCAGCGAATACCTTGTAATGCACCTTCCAGGCCATAAAGCATGCTGATTCAGCCATCATTCAATTGAGTTTTAATTTTCAGGAAAGCCTTTCTGCTGCCGGTTTTCAGTAAGTTATCCACGGAAAAAATGCCAACATTTTCCAACTTGGCAGCCAAAGTTTTTCCAATATTTGGAAGCTCGTCCAATTCCATAAAATACCTCATTATCTTTTGCTGACGTAAAAAAATGAAATCTGCAGTCCCGTCAAATGAAAAGAGATTATTTGCCTTCTAAATATCTGAAGCAGCCGGCAGGGGCAGAGAAGCCTCTTCGCAAAGTTTTTCCAGATTCGCCAGAGACCAGCCGGCGTCATAATTATAAAATGCTCCAAACGGCTTCAGCAGTAAATCGATCAATAAAACAGTTTCCTGATCAAAGACGTCTTGCCGGGCAAAATTTTTCACCTTTTTCAAATCTTTGCGGGAAAGCTTCAAGGTCATAAATATCATGGCATTTCCGGTCTTTAAACTGAGATTTCCCAAGCCCTCATCCAGGATTTTTTTGCGCGCCCGGTTCACTTCCCGTTCACCCACCAGATTCAGAACGTTCATATATTTTTCAAACAGGATATATTCATTCAGCATTCTGGCGATTATATCTTCAGAAAATGAGTTCCAGAATTTCACCGGATGGGAAAGGCATAAAAACCTGCCCAACATAAAAGATCCGGCAGCGAAACCTTTAATTTTTCTATTCACGCAAATAGGAATGATTTCGGAAAATAGTTTGATCTTTCGTTCCAGCGACAGCATTTTATATAATTTGTGTTGATCTTGATGTGTGCCGAGTTCACTTTCCAATATCTGTTCTAAATATATTTTCAGATTCGAATCGAACCAGGAATTTAAAAATGCAGCAGCTTTCTCCGGTTTTTTGCGCAAGTTGCTGCGCACCAGTTTGATCAGTTCGTCCAGTTTTACGATCTGTTCCAATTGCAGGTTTTCCACCAATTCATCATAAATATGAAAAGCCCTGGACATATTGATGAAAACCCGCTCTTCCTTTTCAGTCATTTCCAGTTTTTCTCCATCCAGGTAATGTTGGAAACGAGCCGGTTTATAATCGGCAATGCCGATGAATATTTTTTGTTTTTTACTGGAAATCGTTACCCAATCCCCTTCGTTAATGACCAATCCATCCTCGTTGATCAGTTTTTTATCATTCAGTTTTACACCGAATTTTTCCAGGTTCAGAAAGGCGGGAACTCCATAACTGCGGCAGGCTGTAACAACGTGAATAGCAGCCGGCGTGAGGCTGAGAATCGCATTCACTTCTCCCATCACAAGTGTGTCGGAAGGAACGAAACTTTCTTTACAGATGACGATTTTTTCTCCATGCTTTTTGGCTTCCAGAGCTCGGGTCGAAGAGAAAAACATCCGGGCAGTTACGGCAGATCTGGGTAAAATCGAAACTCCACGACAGAAAAATTTGAGAGTTTTATATGATCTGTCATCGATCCGATCGGAGAATATCTGGGTAAGGTGATAGGGTTTGATCAGCTCGATAACACGCTTGGAATCTATGATGCCGTCTTTATAGAGATTGGTGGATGAGAGCAATGTTGCTCTTCCAGTCAGCTCAGAAGCATTTAACTGCAGCACGGCAAAAATAAAAGCTGTTCCGTTGGATTCAGAAGCAAATTCCACCGTTACTGGTGATCTCAGTTTTTTCTCCAGTTTCCAGAGCAGCGGTTCAAAATGATACACTGCCGGAAATCCTGGTTTAATTGATTCCCTGTCGAAGAATTCATGGTCATCGGTTTCAATCAGTCCGGTCATGATCGCTTCACCGAAAATATTGCGCAGACTTTCCACCTGGATTCCCAGACCGGTGCGGGCATGACGGCTATAAAGCACGCCCGGATACGATTCATCATCCCGCACAGTCCACACCATTTTATGCATGATCACAGCCGGATATTTTTCACCTTCATGCACGAAAGTATGGATTAGATCCTGGTTTCTCTCGAAATATTCATGCGCTCGTTTCACGAAAAAGTAAACTTGATATAGAGCATCGTGCAGAAGCCTTTCATCACGTTTCTGAATTCGCTTGGAAAGGTATTCGAGCTGCTCGTCGATGTTGCCGGATTCCGGATTTTGTTCGACTTCATATTTGCCGAATAAATTCAATTCTATCGTTTGCAGGCTATTCAAATATATTTTCTTGGCTGCCGTTTCCCCCAAGATTCGGCAGAGAGCCGGGAATGTTTTTTGAGTAACGCCCACATTCAAAAAAGTCGGCATCAAACCGGGAATGTAGGAAGACATGGCAGATCGCATGGCAAAAATGAGCGGTTTTTCTGCCGAGTTAAATTCCTGGCCCGTCATTTTTTCCAGATTCCTGATCGCAGTTTTGATATTTTCCCTTCTTTCATCTCTGGAAATCAAGTATGTGTTGGAAGTGAGAATGCAAAAATCGGGAACGGGATAGCCTTCCTGGATGAGCTGCAGCAGATGATTTCCCTTGTGACTGATGACATCGATATCATAATTTCGGGAAGTGCAGGAAGGCACCACAAAATCATTTTCCACAAACTCCATTTTATCAAAGCGAGGTTTGTTTGCTGAAACGAATTCCCGGATTTGCGAATTTAATTTTTGAGAGGTGGAAGTATCAAAACGTGCTGCTATAATATCTGCCATAATTGAATTTTTTCTGGAACGTTCCATAAGGGAGAAATAAACGCTTTCAGAGCAAGATAAAGTCAGCGAACCGGATCTTCCATCTATAAGTTGATAATCGACTTCCATCGGCAGAAATCCCGGCAAACAGGTTTTATCTTCCAGGTTGTCGCCTTTCATAAAATGTTGAATTACATTGAAGTTCAGATAATTTCCCCGATATTTATAATCTTTTAACATCACAAAACTCCGTTCCGCAAATTTGAAAGGAAAGTTCATTTTATAAGTTTCAAAGTCAACCATTTTTTGGAATTATTCGTATCATAGATTCGAATCGATCCGTCGAACGACATTTGCAGGAATTTTCCTGAAATATCTTTCATTGACATTTGGCGCTCAACAGAAAAGCATACCTGCAAAAATAATTTAGTTCTTGGAGTTTGAATGGATAAAATTTTGCTCGTTGTTATTTTGCTGATGACTTTGGGATGTTCACTGAATAAAGCAAACAAGAAAATCCTGCCAGTCGAAGAGAAGATCACTGCGCAGGAAGAAATTACTTTGCCACGAGTTTGGGGACAAACTTCCAAAGATCTTGTTCCGGATGAAAAGCCACGTCCAGCCAAACATATTCAGCCGGATTTTTCTCAAATGGATCCAAATATAAAATCTGCCAGGGTTGTGTTGGAAGCAGAAATTTTTGTTGATGGCACTGTCGGACAGATCAATGTAATCGAATCCGGCGGTGAATATATGGATGCACAGGTGATCAAAGCAATCCGGTTGTGGGAATTTCATCCGGGCAAAATCAAGGGTGAAGCCGTGGATTGCTGGGTCACTTTTCCCATTGGTTACCAGATCGATAATTAACAGCTTAGTGAATTCGATCTGTAAATTGAATATTGAAAATTGAAAAGTGAATATTAAAAAAAGCTTATGAAGAGTGATTTTATTAAATAAAATCAACGATCTTAATTTCTTGACGCCGTAAACCTCTTTCTCCAGTTTTACCAAAGAAATTTTTGAGAGGGAAATATGAGAAGAAGCTTATTCGTTTTAATTATGTTTTGGGGGATAGTTGGCAATATGCTTGGCAAAACATCGGTTATCTGCACCCATAATCCGTCGGCTTTGGCAGGAACGGTTTTAGTCGGTACGGCTCTTGCATTTTTCATAAATAATATGCTTACAAAGGTGATCAAATCCAGGAATAAAGTCGGTTCATTTTTCATAAATATCGGCATGCTCGTCGTCTGGGCTCTCTGCTGCTATGGAACCTGCTATCTGATCCGGTTGATATTTTTTTAGCATTTCAGTATGAAACCTTCCGAACGGTTGAAGATTGAAGATTGAAGATTGAAGATCGAAGATTGAAGATTGAAGATTGAAGATTGAAGATTGAAGATTGAAGATTGAAGATTGAAAATTGTGTTCGGACTCGACTTAAAAATTCGGTTTCTTTCTTATTTTCTTTCGAAGATTTGAGTTGAGAACGGTATGTAATTGAAGATTGAAAATTGAAGATTGAAACCTTCCGAACGGTTTTATCCTTCGGAACGGTTGAGGATTGAAAAGTAAAATTGGTGAGAGAATAAATTTCCTATGATCAATAATTTGCAGCTTTTATTTGAAAATTATCAACGATGCACACTTTGTCCCCGGAAATGCGGAGTTAACAGATCAAACGGTCAAACCGGCTATTGCGGGGAAACCGATCAGCTGAGAATTTCCAGTGTTGGTGCTCATTTCGGTGAAGAACCGCCTATTTCAGGCAGCAATGGTTCCGGTACAGTTTTCTTCAGTGGCTGCTCGCTGAAGTGCTATTACTGCCAGAATTATCAGATTTCGTTTGCAGGTCTGGGAAGTCACTTTTCCTGCGAACAAGTTGCAGATAAGATCAAGGAACTCGTCGATTCCAACAACATTCATAATGTGAATTTCGTCACTCCCGATCATTTTTTGCCGCATACGATCAGGATCGTTGAACTGCTGCGAGAAAAGAACATCTCATTACCCATTCTCTATAATACTTCCGGTTATCAGAAACTCGCAGCAGTGAAAGCTCTGGAAAACTATGCTGATATTTATCTGCCCGACTTCAAATATGCTGATCCGATATTAGCAAAGGAACTTTCCAAAGCTGAAGATTATCCTGAAAGAGCTTTAAATTCACTCATCGAGATGGTTCGTCAAAAAGGATTCATGGATTCCTTTACAGAAAAAAAGACGATTGCCACCAAAGGAGTGATGGTGCGTCATCTCATTTTGCCGGATCAGGTGCAGAATTCCAAAGATGTGCTGATGACGCTTTTCCTGGAATTTGGGAAAAATATTCCCATCAGCCTAATGTCGCAGTATTATCCACCGGAGGATTTGATCGATTCTGCTGCTTTCGGTGAATATAAATTTCTGAACAGGAACATCACGCTACCGGAATTTGAAGAAGTCTATGAACATGCTTTGAAACTGGGTTTGAGAAACATGTTTGTGCAGTTTCCCCAGGATTTTAGGTCAAAGAAAGACAAAACTGATTTCGTGCCGGATTTTATAAAAGATAAACCGTTTCAAAGATAGCAAACTTCTGATAGTCCGCAGGACATCCGAATGTTTGAGATTATGTAAAAAGTCGGCAGTCAGATAAAACTTCCGAAGTTACCCGCAGTATTTTCATACATGATAAACTTCCGAAGTTTCCTGAAGAATTATCCTGGAAGATAAACTTCGGAAGTTTTCTAAATTTTTTCCAGCTTCCCTTTCATAAACTCCAGCGCTTCCTGCAAATTCTCTTCTGCCTGCTTGGATAATCCTTTATCAAAATCCAGTTCCCATTCGTAGCCTTTGATGTGAACGAGATAAGCTTTCGGCGCTTTATTATAAATTTTATTACAAAGATCAACCACAAAACTGACCGAAACCGCATGCATGGTAAATTCCACCTGGGCATCGCTGGGCTGCACTTCGGTGAAATCAAATCCTGCGATCGGTTCAAGGGAAGCATCGGCAAAGATTACCAGGTCATAATTGGAAATTTCTTCCGCATCTTCGATATTCAGTTGGTAGTTTGTATCGAAATCAATATTTTCGAGCTTTTGGGCTTTCACCCATTTTTCCATTTCTTCTACAAAAGAAATCCCGAGAGCATCATCCTGCCTCCCGGGATTTCCATATCCGTAGAATAATATTTTGTTATTATTCTTCATTAATCATCCTGAAATTACTTGTTGTCATTGCGAGGAGTTCCAATTTCCGCCGAAGCTCGTGTCATCCTGAGCGAAGTCGAAGGACGTAGGACGATGGCGGAAGCATTCTCAACATTAAAACAGTAGAGATTGCTTCGCCAGAATTCCTCTACAAGTTTCCTCGCAAAGACACGTTATTAATTTTTTAACCTATAGATAAACTTCCGAAGTTTCAAATGAGCATCCTCACTGAAGATAAACTTCGGAAGTTTGTTTATTATCTAATCATCATTCTTATATTTACGATCGAGCACCTTATCGTTTTTACCAACGATTTTCACTTCCAACGGCATTTTACCCAGAGCGTGAGTGGCGCAGCTCAGGCAAGGATCATAAGCACGAATCGCAACTTCCACAGCATTCATCATCGGTTCTGTGATCTCGGTCTGTCCGTTCATGAACTGTTTGGCAGCCAGGTTCACAGCCACATTCATCGCTTCGTTGTTGTTGGTGGTACTCACGATCAGGTTCGCCATTTCGATCTGGTCATCATCGTTGATGCGATAGTGATGGAACAGCGTTCCGCGCGGAGCTTCCAGCAATCCCACACCTTCTTTCACTTTGGTTCCCTTGGTCACCAGTTCTCCGCTATACAGGTCAGGATCATTCAGGAGTTCTTTCATCATTTCGGCGCTGTGCAGGATTTCGATGAGACGCGCCCAATGCATGTGCATGCTCATTCCGTTCGGTTTTCCACCTGTATAAGCTTTGAAGATCTCGAATTCTTTTTGAGCCAGCGGAGTCGGAATGAAATCGGCTGTGTTCATGCGAGCCAAAGGACCGACGCGATACCAGCCGTCTTTTTTGCCCAAACTTCGAATGTACGGGAATTTCATGTAACTCCAGCTTCTCACTTCTTCATCGATATATTTCAGATAATCCTGGTAATCGATGTCATCAACAACTTTCTTTCCATCAGTATCAATTCCGCGCAAAACACCGTGATAAAGATCGAGAGCGCCGTCTTTGCGCACCAGACTTACATGATTGGAAGGAAACGCGGCAAATTTATCGATCAGGTCTTTGTTGGCTTTGTGATAACCTTTGAAGAATTCTAAAGCTCCGTGTGACCACTCGATCATTTTATCAATATTTAGTGGATCAGCGCCATTGATGAATTGATCTTTCTCTTCCTGGGAAAGATGTTTGTTGATTCCACCCGGAATGGCGCCTGTTCCGTGCACTTTCTTGCCGGCGGTTGCTTTGATGATCTCTTGTCCGAACTTACGCATCATCACAGCCTGCACAGCCAGTTCTTTATGTTGCAAAGCAATGCCGATCACATTCCTTAGAGCTGGATCGCCATCGATGCCAAACAGCAGATCGGGGGAAGCCAGGTGGAAGAAATGCAAAACATGCGATTGGAACATCTGTCCGTAATGCATCAAGCGACGCATTTTTTCTCCGGTTGGAGTAAGTCCGTCACCCGTTCCTGCACCTACGATCACATCGAGAGCTTTGGCGGCTGCCAGGTGATGACTCACCGGGCAGATTCCGCACAAACGCTGTACCAAAACCGGAGCTTCCCAGTAGGGCC
This sequence comes from Candidatus Cloacimonadales bacterium, assembly GCA_030656075.1. Lineage (GTDB taxonomy): Bacteria > Cloacimonadota > Cloacimonadia > Cloacimonadales > TCS61 > B137-G9. The sequence continues at coordinate 3,889 of JAUSOT010000267.1, read as the reverse complement.
TGCCCTGCACGAAACGTTCAAAACCTCTGAATTCTACAATATGTAAACGGCTCTGTACCACCTGGTTATTATCATCGAGATGGATCGTCACTTTGCCGTGTCCTTCTACTCTTGTTACTGGTTCTATAGTTATTTTTTTTGCCATAATATCACCTCATTAATCGTACTTGAGAACTTCGTACGGTAATTCCATTTCATTTCCTGTTACCAGAGCTACGAGAGCATTCCAAATAAGATCTGCTGTGGGAGGACATCCAGGCAAGAAATAATCGATCTTCACGATTTCATGACAGGGATATACTCTATCGAGGATCATGGGAAGTTCTTCATCATTGGGAATTATCTTTTCATCATTGGCTTGAACGGAAACGCAATTCAGATATGCTTCTTCTAAACATTCCGAAATCGGGGCAGCGTTATTTCGCAAAGCAGGTAGGCCACCCATGATAGCGCATTCACCGAGTACAACCAAAGTTTTACAGTTTTTTCTGAATTCCTGCAGAACATGCACATTCTCACTATTACAGCATCCGCCTTCGATGATGCCGATATCACAATATTTGGTGAAGGTTTTAATATCATCGATGGGAGATTTGTTGAATTCAACTAATTCTATCAAATCCAGGATGCGCTCGTCTATGTCCAACAAAGACATGTGACAACCGAAACATCCTGCCAGTGAAGTTGTTGCTACTATTGGTTTACTCATAATATTACTCCTTACACTTTATACAATCGCAGTTTATTGGATGTTTGTCGTATTTTCTTTTTCCCATTGGCACATCGTAGCCTTTTTCTTTGCGGATGATGGCGCCGACCGGGCAGGTGTCCATTGCTTTTTGAGCCATTTCATCATCAAAATCTGCAGTCAGTTCATGGTCAAAATTGATCTGAACTTTATCACCGCGATTTTTGAAAACAAACCAGGTGGGATTTTCTGCTTCTTTCTTCCTGCGAATGCAGCGTTTGCACAAAATGCAACGATTATGATCTAAAATTATCTTAGGATGCGTGGCATCAACATTGCGATTTGGGAAGATATAGTCAAATTCCGGAACCATGATCTTGTAGAGATATGCCAAAGCCTGCAGTTCGCAATTTCCGCTTCTTTCACAAGACGGACAGAAGTGATTTCCTTCCGCAAAAAGCAATTCTACGATATTGGAACGTAGTTTGTCCAATTCTTCGGTTTTTGTGATAACTATCATGTTGTTGCTGACCGGAGTAGTGCAGGCTGTCATCATTCTGCCATCGATCATACAGGTGCAGATGCGGCAGGAACCCTGAGGTTTGATACCTTGCAGATTGCAAAGGGTAGGAATGAATATTTTATTTTCTCTTGCTACTTCCAAAACCGTTTTATCTGATTCTACCAAATAGCCTTTTCCATCTATCGTTATTAATATCTTATTCATGATTACCTCCCAGATTAGGTATTCTGCCTGCAGTTTTGCAGCTTTCCTTCACGGCTGCAGCCAGATCAAACTGGCTTACGTAATCTGTTTTCTGGATTTTAGCATCGTAGAGTTCTCTAAAATTCTTGATGGTGGAAATAACCGGATTGCAGGCCGATTGACCCAGTCCGCAACGATTCATGAGCATCACTTTTTCCCAGCTCAGCATCTGATCGATGTCTTTCTTCACACCTTTGCCGGCGATTATCTTTTCCATTTTCTTTTTATATTGAACCGTCATAGCCCGGCAGGGAACGCAAGACCCGCAGGATTCTTCGATGAAGAAATCCAGGAAGTTCATGACGATATCTTTCAGCAGGTCACGTTGTTTTCCAATGACGATGATCGACCCGCCGGTGGAAAGGTCTTCATAAGCCAGCTTTCTATTGAAATCATTCGGTGCAATACACTTACCGGAAGGACCGCCAACCTGAACTGCCTGAACATTCCTGGCGCCAACTAAATTCAAAACATCCTGAACTGTGAAGCCCCATTCGATTTCGTAGATACCGGGTCTTTCGCAATCTCCGGAAACGCTGACCAGTTTGGAACCGGTTGAATCCAATGTTCCCAGCGATCTATACCATTTTGCACTTTTATGCATTATCTTGGCGACCGAGCAGAAGGTTTCCACATTATTCACAGATGTGGGCTGCTGCATGTATCCTTTCACCACCGGGAAGGGCGGTCTGTCTCTCGGTTCGCCGCGTTTACCTTCAGCAGATTCGAGCAGAGCGGATTCCTCTCCGCAGACATAAGCTCCGCCTCCGGATTGGATTCTAATATCGTAATTAAAGCCTTCTTTTCCAGCTACATCTTTTCCCAATAACCCTTTATTTCTCAAATTTGTCAGTACTTCTTCCAGTTGTTTTTCCATAAATTTGTATTCATAGCGAAGATACAAAATACCTTCTTCAGCGCCGATGGCATAGCCGGCAATCGTCATTCCGGCAAATAAAAGATTAGGTCGTTCGGTAAGAATTACGCGGTCTTTAAAAGTTCCCGGTTCACCTTCGTCGGCATTACAGAAGACATAGTGTTTTTCACCGGGTGCATTACGGCAGAAACGCCATTTGAGGGCTGTGGGAAATCCAGCTCCACCTCTACCACGCAGGTTGGATTGTTTGATCTCTTCGATCACTTCTTCGGGGCTCATGAAAACTGCTTTCCTGACGGCTTCCCCAATTTCGGTATCTTTGGTTAAAATTGGTCCCTGCATCAGAATATTATCCTGAACATCCGTACAAGGAAGATCTTCCACCTCGAAATCATTTTTCATGCCTTTCACGATTTTTGCTACTTTTTCTTTCGTAAGTTTGGTGAAAACCCGCTTGTTAATAATGGCAGACGGTTCCTGGTCATTCATGCCAATACATGCTGTATCAAATAGACCGATCCTGCCGTCTTCGGAAACCGAACCGAATTTGCAGCCGACTTCCTCTTCGAATGCTTTGGTAATTTCATCTCTACCCATCATTTCCGCTACGGCGCTGTCATTTAAATATACAGTGTATTTCCCGCGCGGAGTTTGAGAGAAGAAATGATAAAATGAAAGTGTTTGAACTACGTCAACTTTGGACATGTTGAAGACTTTTGCGATTTTTGCAACTGCTTCTTTGCCAACACAACCCTGACTATCCTGAACATCGATGAGGATGTCCATCAAGCGGCCGCGGTCATTGTTGTACTTGGCTAAGATTGCCTCAATCTTGCCGCAATCACAAGAACAACCACTGTCATCACCTTCATTCGGAAGAAATGTTTTTGGGGATTGTTTTTCTGACACAATCAACCTCCTATTTATTTTTTTTACATCAATTTTTCACAATTCATAACTTATTGTAATAAAATAAGTTAAAAACACTAAAGGCATTTTGACTACCTCCTGCCCTATATTTAGAAGTTAACTTCTTCTAAATCATTGAAATAGATTAAGAGCTAATCTTGTATTTTAACACTCTCAATATCCACCTCATCCCAGCCTTCTCCTATCGAGGAGAAGGAGAAAAGCGGACTTCCTCTCCTCTCAGGAGAGGATTGAGGTGAGGTGAAAAACACTCTATTATGCAGAACTCATTTTTTTTACATCAATTTTTCTATTTTTTAAAAGAACTGATCCGGATAGAATCTCTATCATTCATTGCCCGGATAATCTCCTGCAAAGTTGGTTCTTTCAGCAAAAATTCCGTATGCCCGGAACCGATATCCTGCAAACAATGAGCATCTGAATTTCTGATGAGAACAAAATCCTGCAAAAAGGGATAATGCTGAAGAAGCTTATTCACATTGCAGGCTGCTGTAATGCCGACCGCCTTAATGTCCAGATTGGATGGCATGAAACCAAACTGCCCGAGTAAACTGTAGGTAGCAACATCCACATGAGCCGGAAAGGCAAAACCTCGATGTCGTTTCACTTGTTTGAAGATTGTTTCCAA
>JAUSOT010000266.1 GCA_030656075.1 Candidatus Cloacimonadales bacterium | reverse complement strand
AAGCTGCTAAAGAGCAGAACAAATTTGCCATTGGCGTGGATAAAGATCAAAATTCCATGGCTCCCGAAAACGTGATCACCAGTGCTATGAAACGCGTGGATAACGCTATCTACAATCTTTCTAAAACTCTGATAGATGGTGATTTCCCTGGCGGTACTAATGTAATCTATGGACTGAAAGAAGGCGGAGTGAGTATTGCTCCAACTTCCAATAAACACGTTCCTCAGGACATTCTGGATGAAGTTGCGGGACTGGAAGCTAAGATCATTGCCGGTGAGATTGTGCCCCCAACCAGCAAAGATGAATGGGATGCAATGAAGTAACTAAGTTACAAATATGAGATAAATCATATTAGGGGAAGGATACCGGCAGAAAAATTCTGCCGGTATTTTTATATTTGAACATCCGATTATTCGATAAAAAATAAAGAAAATTCTCAACCATTTATTCGATGTCATTCCCAACTCCGATTGGGAATCTCGATAATTTTTTAGATTCCCGCTTTCGTGGGAATGACAGGAACAATATCAATAATTCTATTGATCTAGTTCCCAGGTTTATCTTGGGAACAACTTCAACAGATAGTTTTCTTAAAAAACGAAAAAACATTTGACACGTTTCCGGCAATTAATTTATTTTTCCACTTGTTATTGGATTGAAAAAGAAACTTGATTGAAATTGATGCACGAATGATGCTGTGCAAAGTGTTTTATGGAGGAGATGACTATGAAACGAAGATTTTTAATTTTAACTTTTATTTTCATTCTATCTAATCTTTTCTCACAAATTACTGATGATTCAAGACGTCCATTCGATCCATCGGAAAATTTATTGGTCAAATCACTGGATTATGCTATCCGGGATACTTCAACCGGAACAGATGAAAATCGTGAACTACTTGGTTACAATATCTATCTGGATGGCGCATTCATTGGTTTTTTTGATGAGTTTTTCATTGAGATGCTATATTATTTGCTTACACCAGGTCAAACCTACATTTTTGGAGTAGAAGCAGTTTATACAGGTGGTGCAGGGTTGTACTTTGAGTTTATTTTCATCTACAATCCCGCTCTTAATTCGGCAGAGGATTTTTTTGTTACCGATAATGGTTTTGCGAGCTGGGATCCACCTGTACCTGCAGATGACAATCGTGAGTTACTTGGTTATAATGTTTATTTGAACGTGGACTTCATCACTTTCACAACCAATGAATATTATCAATATGATACAAGTGGTTTAGTAGCCGGACAGCCTTATGTTGGTGGGGTTACGGCTGTTTACGATGAAGGTGAATCTACATCTAAAATTTGTTTCTTTCTTTATTTAATGACAAATCCGATGATCGAGGTTAATCCTGATGAGATTTCCGTTACTCTCGAACCGGATGAACTGACCTATGAAGAATTGACTGTTTCAAATCCAGGCAGTGATGTACTTTTTTTTGAAATTGATGTAAATTACCTTACTGATGATTCCTGGATTTTGATAAATACTGCTTTGATGTATTCCTTAGAAGCCGGTGAGTCGAGTGTTCTATCAATTCCTATCAGTTCAGCCGGATTTGAAAATGTAACCAAAACTGCAGAATTGATCTTTGAAAATAATGCCGGCCCGGATGTAATCATACCTGTAACAATGGTTGTGAATCCGCTTCCCTACCACAATCCGCCATCCAATGCCGGTTACGAATTGTTCAGCGATCATATTCATTTGTTCTGGGAACCACCCGTGAATACAACTTTAAATGTAATAGAATATCATATTTACGTAGATGGCGTCATGTATACAACTACCGAATTATTTTTCGATATCTACAATCTGATTGTCGGGCAGGTGTATGATATTGCCCTGACGGCTTTATATGAAGATCAGATAGAATCTGATCCGATCATATTTAACATTTGTTTCCTGAGAAATGATGGCATTATAAACTTTGAAAAACCAAATTTGGTTAACTATCCCAATCCCTTCAATCCAAGTACAACAATTTCTTTTTCTTTAACCGCCAAGGACGCACAAGACGCAAAGATAGAAATCTTTAATCTGAAAGGCCAGAAAGTAAAAACTTTCTCAAATCTTCAAATCACCCAATCAACAAATCAAAAAATTGTCTGGAATGGAAAGGATGAGAACGGCGAACCTGTAGCCAGCGGAGTCTATTATTGCAGGATGAAATGTGGTGAATATCAAACCAGCAAGAAAATGGTTTTATTGAAATGAATTAAGCCCACGATTTCAATCGTGGGATATAAACACGAACCAAAAACGTTTTTTCCTTTTTTGGAAACTATCGAAATAGTTTTCATTGCATGGTTACAAAAAAACAGTCCACGACTTCAGTCGTGGACTGTTAATTACTTATACGATCCAATAATTTTTTTATTTCACGCTTAAATCAAAATCTGCCTGGAAGTTGAGTCCGAAATAGGTGTGGGAACCTTGTTTAACTCCCATTCCGTTTTCTGCTTCGTCGATCAAACCAACTTCCGGCATGATGAACATTTTGTCGTGCAGATTGATCTTGGCTTGCAGATAAGCAGTCATGGCAGTATCGGGATCGACATAATCTTCACGATCTGTACTGAAGAAACCACCACCGGCTGTCAGAGCTTTATTAGGGCAGAGTTTGTAGGTGAATTCTAAATAACCACCCATCGCTGTGGCGTCCAGAATATCTGTGCCGTCCCAGACTGCATTTCCACCTGTAGCTTCACTTAGCATGCCATAATCAGCCACGTTTTGACCATAACTAACTTGAGCCAGAACTGTAAAATTATCAGCACAATATTTTGTGGATAAAGCAGTAACATAGGCCATGACAGATTCATCCATTCCACCAGTAGAGAAATCTTCATTATACTGCGACATATTTATTCCAAAAGTTGGATGCAGCATCAAGCTTCCCAGGTTCATTCTGATACCCAGATTTACCTTGGGAAATAATGCATCTACGCCGCCAGCTGATACTCCTGATGAGTCTGGCGGATCAACTAGCTTTGGCTCCATGAAGATTATGTAGGCACCGTTATCTAAAGACAGCTTTATCATCGGATTACGTGGATCATACATCAGACCATAACCGATCATCAGATTTTC
>JAUSOT010000265.1 GCA_030656075.1 Candidatus Cloacimonadales bacterium | reverse complement strand
ATAATCAACAAAAGAAAAGTCCTGTAATTGTATATTTTAATGGTGGTAGTTGGTGTGAAGGCAAACCCGACTGGAGTTTCTCTGCTTGTCAATCCTATGCAAATAAAGGTTGGGTAGGCGTTACTGTTGAGTATAGACTGGCATACCGTCAAGGAACACTTCCATTCGAATCGGTTATGGATGCAAAATCAGCTATTCGATGGTTGCGACAGCATGCCGATGAATACAATATTGATACAAATAAAATTGTAGCTTCCGGTAACAGTGCAGGTGGCCACTTAGTTTTAGCTGCGGCATTGGTTGAAAATTGGAATGAAAAGACTGATGACTTAAAATACAGTCCTGTTCCTAATGTTTTAATGGTTAATTCGGGTGTGTACGATTTGACTGATGACAATACTTCTTGGATTAGGCAAGGTTTACGCAATCGAAACCAAGATGAAAATCTTGTAAAAGAAATATCACCGAATTATCTAATTAAAAAAGGATTACCACCAACATTAATCATTCATGGAACAAATGATAGAAATGTTCCGTTTTCGACAGCCAAGGAATTTGTAGATAAAATGAAGCTTGAAGGAAATGATATTGAATTTCATCCATTAGAAGGAGCTGGTCACTTTATTTGGTGGGGACAATATGGAAAACAGGTTTCAGAAATTAGTAGTAAATTTTTAGAAAAACTCGGATATTAATAAAATACGGTTGGTAACAATGCATATAGTTTATGGCGGGGTTCGGTCTGAAAATGAACATATTAGTTCCAAATATAAATCAGTGCGGGTTGAAAGATTTGTCTTTCAAAGTCCGCCACAAAACCATATGCTAACCGTTGGGCGTCATGCTAAAAAAAGACACGCAATGAGAATTTAAACTTAAAAAAATTATTGATGGAAACATTTGCAGAATTATTTATCAGAATCCTCTTAAGCGTCTATTTTATTGGATTTATGCTAAAAAATGTGATTACTGCTATACGGACAAAGCAAGCTATTAGAGGCAAATCCCGCAAAATGAATCTGGTGGTTATAAATTCAATAATCCTTGGTATAGTGGCATATACCAATTATCCGCATTATTTTTTTTGGATTAAAATACTCGATTTTAGCGCTATAAAGATTATGGGATTAGTAATTGTTTCTCTGGCATGTGTTTTAGGGATTTCAACTCTAATAACTATGAAGGATTCATGGCGAGTTGGAATACGACCAGAGCAAAAGACAGATTTGATAACTAATGGTTTTTTTAAGTATAGCAGAAATCCTTTTTTCCTATCTTTTAACCTTATATTTCTTGGGATCTTTCTTGAATTTCCAACTCTTGTTTATTTGATTTTTTACCTTTCGTTTATAATAATTCTTCACTTAATTATTAGGGATGAAGAAAAACATCTGATGCTGCAACACGGTGAATCATATAAAAATTATAAAGATTCGGTAAATAGATACTTTTCGCTCCAATTTTGAATAGGTGAAATGTGAGCGAGTAAGGAGAATTTTTTGAAATTCGAAAAAATCAATTCTCAACTTAAAAAAGAATTTGAAGATCAGCTTCAATCAAAAGTTAGAAAGAAAATCATTACATTCATAGAGCAAAGTGATAATTTATATTTCATCAAAGCCGATCGATTATTGTTGGGATTTATCCAGGTTACGCTGTTTGAAAACAATATCCGCGCAAAGTTGTATTTAGATCATAATTGGAAGGAAAATTACAGAAATGAATTAACGAAATGCATTTCTGATTTGCTAAAAAACTACAAACAGAACTTCATCTCATTTTCAGATTGTTTCGATTCACGAAATATCCTGGATAAAATCGAAGGTATAGATTATATGTATCAATATGAATTCAATGACACAATACCAATTCAGAACAGTATTCTGAATTCAGAATTCGAAATTTCAAACAAAATAAATAACCTGAACGATTTAATTGATTTTCATTATCTTTGTTATTCAAATGATGCTGAGTTTATGAACAGCAACTGGGATAAAATGCTGCGAGCATTTCCCGAAGCACCTTTTCCCAAAATTACATTTTTTGCCTGCGATCAAAGCAAAATTATTGGTTCTTGTATAGGATATTACATCCCGGCAAAAAACAAAAAATATCTCTATTCCATCTGTGTTCATCCGGATTTCAGAAACCATTCGATTGGGGAAAATTTATTAAGTCTCTTCCTCTCAGCAAAACCAGATTCATCCTGCTACTTAACCGTTTATAAATCTGCTGAATCAGCTATAAAACTTTATGAGAAAATGGGATTTGAGAGGGAAAAAACTGTAGAAGTTGTTGTTTGTAATGATGATTCATCTCAATCCTGATTACATCTCGTTCCCAAACTCCTGTTTGGTAACGCATGTCTTTAAAGCAAAATTCCGTTTTGGATTATCATGATAAAATTATTCCGTTCCTGCGACGCTTGTATTTTCTAATCTTTTTCAACCGGATATTCACTCCAAAGCCGCAAATAGGGTATTGTCTTTAAATATCGCGTATTCTTGAAAAATATTGACAAAATAAAAGTCAAAATGCTTTAAAGTATTGGATTTTTTAGAAGTAATAGAAGTGTTTTCTGTGATAAATGCTAAAAAATATGAATTAATGTTTTCGAAATTTGAACTGGATTCGAAAGAATCTATTTTAATGAAAAAGAAAAAAATCAAAAAAGGAGAACTTATGAAGAAATTATTGTTTGTTGTAGTTGTTATTTTCGCACTTTGTTCATTGGTTGCCAAAGAGCCAAATATCGGTAAAACTTTTCAGGCGCCGCCTTTTGAACCAAGAGACGATGTTTTGCTGCAGGAAGGATTTGAAACAGGTAATCTTCCAACCGGTTGGACGCAAAGTTATGTGAACGGTGTAATCGATTGGGATTATCAGAATGGCGGGCATTACGGCAATCCTGGTTCGTCTCATTCAGGAACTTATAATGCCTTCTTTTACTATGATGATTATTCCGCCTATTCCACAAAGTTAATCACACCGGCCATTAACCTTTCCAGTGTTACCGATCCTGAACTTACTTTCTGGCTGGCAATGGTTGACTGGGTGGGAGATCTTGATGAACTTTATGTTTATTACAAAACTTCTGCCGGGGGAAGCTGGACTCTGTTGTCGTCTTATATCACCGAATATATCAACTGGACAGAAATAACGCTTAATCTTCCTAACCCTACATCTACATATTACATTGCCTTCGAAGGTGTATCGGGTTATGGTTACGGAGTATGCCTCGATGATGTGATGGTAACCGGAGTTACTGGAACTAATAATCTGATCGATGAAGATTTCGGTGGAGGAACTTTCCCGCCGACCGGGTGGAGCGTGATCGGTGATGGAACAACTAATTGGCTTTCTTCGAATTCATCCAATGCCGGCGGTTCGTCACCCGAAGCTGAATTCAGTTGGACACCCTCTTTTGTGGGAACCAGTTATTTTACTTCTCCGATTGTTGCTACTTCCGGCCAAAGTTACCTTTACCTCGATTATTGCCATATGCTGAATGATTATTCGGGGGCAAATTACTCTATCGGTGTAGCTACAACCAGCAATGGTGGAGTGACCTGGCATTTAGTTTCAGAAGTTTTCCCAATTGGAGATATTGGACCAGAAACTGTTTCTTTGACGGTTAATACTCCCGATGTCGGTTCAAACAATTTCCAGTTTGCCTTCTTCTTCAATGGCGACAGCTTCGACCTGGATTATTGGTATCTCGATAATGTTGTGCTTTCCACCAGCACAGAAGCCGGAAATATCGTAAATCTTGCCAATGCTTTGAAAGGCAATTATCCGAATCCTTTCAATCCGACCACTACGATCGCCTTCTCTGTTATCACTCCCGGACCGGTTAGCATCGATATTTACAATATAAAAGGCGAAAAAGTGAAAACACTGGTTAAAGGAGAATTTGACGCTAAGGAATATAATGTGGTTTGGAATGGAACTGACGATAACGGCAAGCAAGTATCCAGTGGCGTTTATTTCTATAAAATGATTTCCAACAACTACAGTTCAACCAGAAAAATGATCATGTTGAAATAGTACCGCAAACAGCCTGTTTGCAAAGAATCCAAGCCCTCGAATATTCGGGGGCTGTTTTCTTAAAATTCAAAACAGTTTAACTTGACTTTCCGCAGCCGAAAACCATGGTTGAAAGAAAAAAAATGAAGGATAAAATATGCTGCTCATTTTCAATACAATTATCGATGCGAAAGCTCGAGACAATTTTACAAACATCATTGCCGACCGCATCACTTTCGGTCATAAATATGAAGTTATCGCGTTGCCGGATGACCTGCCGGATTTCGGAAAATATTCACATTTGCTCATCACCGGCTCGGAGCTTTCCGCCGCCAAAGGCAGTAAATGGGATGAGAAGATCATCGGCGTGATCAAAGCCTTGCTGCAGACAGAAAAACCAATCCTGGGAATCTGTCACGGACATCAGATGATCGCACGGGCAATTGTCGGAGATGAAGTTTGTCGTAAAAGTGTCGAACCGGAATTTGGTTGGAAGCGCATGATAATCGCAAATAACCGCATTTTTGAGAACGTTGCTCAACCAATTTTCCTGGAATCCCGTTACGAAGAGGTGAGTTCTTTGGATAAAAGATTTGAAATAATTGCAACTAATGACAGTCCGGCAATCCAGGCATTTCAGCTGAAAAATAAACCTGTCTGGGGAGTGCAATTTCATCCCGAAATGCTCTGGCAAGATGGTAATAAAATGGTGGAAAATCATTTACGCCAGCATCCTGATGAACGTCAATTTCTAGCAGATGAAATGGAAAATGAAAACCTGGTTGAAGCTAATTTGAATATCTTCAGAAATTTTTTGAATTCATGAAAATTACATTTTAATTTTGCAGGCAAGTCGATTGGAATTTAACTTGCTTTACAATTTTTAAAAAAGAAAATAATTATGATTTCTGCATAATTAGGGTATTTTTGAGGGAAAAGTTACAAAGAGTGTCTTTGCGAGTTTTCTTATTATTGTTACAAACGAAGCAATCTCCTTGAAAATAAATAGTTATAGATTTAGATTGCTTCGACAGAATTCCTGTGTAGAAAGTCTCGCAAAGACAATTTTGAATTATGCAAAACCCTTTAATGAAAATAATTAAGAGTTCTGCATAATAGAGTGTTTTTGCCTCACCCCGGCCCTCTCCAAGGGAGAGGGAGAAATGCCCAATAAAGTTATAACTTTTTGTCCTTCTCCACGATAGAAGAAGTTAGCTTCTAATTTTCGATCAGGAGGTAGTCAAGTTGACTTTTAAGATTTTAACTTATTTTATTACAATAAGTTATGAATTATGCAAACCCCTTTAATGAAAATAATTTCCAA
>JAUSOT010000262.1 GCA_030656075.1 Candidatus Cloacimonadales bacterium | reverse complement strand
GAAATAAAAGAAGGAAAAACCACCATAACTTATGAGCCAAAAACAAAAAATCCGGCTCAACTTATCTACAGCCGCGGCAGCGGATATCCCTACACTCCGAACAAAACAGCTTTTGTAGATATAATAGACGGCAGAATTGTTGATGAAGAGAATCATATTGATGTAGCTGTCGATCCGGAAAAGATCGATGATTACGTTTTTGTCTTTTCATTCGATGATTATTCCGGTTATGAATCTTTCTCTCCTCTCGCATCAGCAGAAGTACTTTCTTCCGCAGAGCTGCCTGTAATCCCCCCATTCACAATATCTGATGATCCCGATGATAAAGGTGATTATAACCTGGTGAAGTGGGGACAACCAACTGTATTCCTGACAAATTCCAACTACGTGAACGATAAGAAAACCAAACTTTTAGTAAGCTATGACTACAAAACCAATTCGAATTATAAAGTGAGAAATATCTACTTCAAAGTCTTTGACCTGGCAGGAAATGAGATCGATTATATCAACGAATTCTACCCGGATAATAAGATCATCGTTCACCTTCCCAAAGATGCCGATAAAGAACAGTCGTTAACTTTTGAAATGTCCTTCAAATGTAATAAACCTCTCGGTGATGATTATATTCTCACTCAAACCATTGTTTTTGATGAGCAGCAACGGTCACTCATTCCTGGCCGTGTTAATTTGAAAAATGAAAATCTGAGCGAGTATAATTACTACGTTTATAAAAAAAATTATACCAGTTCAGAATACCGCCTTTCGAAGAAAATCGCCGGTACAGAACGAGAATTATCCGACAATATCAGAAACGAGGTAACTTCTTTTTATATTGTGAAGAACTTTGATGCTGATAAAAAACTCTTTCTCTTCTCACCGGCATTCAGCATTCTCGACAACGTAAGAACTAATCTTTATCTTTCCGAAGATGAAAAAACCAAAAAAACCTATGAAGATGAAATTGCCAAATACACTGCCAGCAAAGATACTTTGGAAACAGAAGCTGAACTTGCTAATGCTGATGATGCGATAAAACATTATACAGATCAACTTGCAGAATTGAATGAAAATCCTATTTTACAAAAAGCAAACAGCATGATGAATTACACCAAACGAATTAAATATCTTCACCAAATTCGACAGCATACGGTGCGTTCATTTGAATATATGATGATCAAAAGTAATGGCAAAGCTCACTTCACACAAACACCGGTTCTTGTTCTGGACAAACCGGAATCCACCGGCAATCTTTATACTGAATATCTGGAAGACTGGGGAACTCAATTCTTCATGCCTTGGTCAAACTGGTTCTCTAGAAGAATGCTGCCTACTCTTATTGCTTCACTTCTTTTTGGTTGCATGGTTTTCATCATGATCAACAAAGCCAAGAAAGGACACGACCTTTATGTTCGTCCGATTGCCGGTATTCAGGAAATCGATAATGCTATCGGCCGTGCTACTGAAATGGGTAAACCAATTCTATTTGTTCCGGGAACATCATCTATTGGTGATGTTGCAACTCTGGCTGGATTGGCGATATTGAGTAAAGTAGCCAAAAAAGCTGCAGAATACGATACAAAGATACTGGTTCCCTGCAAAGACTATCTGGTTCTTCCGATAGCGCAGGAAATCGTGAAAGAAGCACATTACGAAGCAGGCAGACCAGACACTTTCGACAAGGGTAGTGTTTTCTTCATCACCGAAGCGCAATTTGCTTTCGTGGCTGGTGTGAACGGAATTATGATCCGTGAGAAAACCGCTACAAACTTCTATATGGGAATGTTCTGGGCCGAAGCTCTGCTGTTGACTGAAACCGGAAGCAGCACCGGTGCTATCCAGATTGCCGGAACAGACGCAGTTACTCAGATTCCGTTTTTCATCACCACCTGCGACTACACTCTGATCGGCGAAGAACTTTATGCAGCTTCAGCTTATATGGCACGCGAGCCAAAACAACTGGGAACTCTGAAAGCTGTCGATTACCTGAAATTATTGATCTTAGTATTCATAATTGGCGGAACAATTCTTTCCACCACGCATCTCACTTTCCTGATCAATTCATTCCCAGAGAAATAGGAGGATAAATGAAACGACAAATACCATTATTAATAGTAATTATACTCGGTTTCATATTTGCCATTCATACATTCGTTCCTCATAAAGCCTCGGCTGATTTCTACGACTGGTATCAGACCTGGATCAAAGCCCTCTCACCTTTTATGGTGCTGCTGGGTATTATGAGTTTGTTTATGGTGAATACAGCCAAAATTCAAAGAAAAATACCGGGCTGGCAATACAGTGTGATCACATTACTTTCACTTATCGTCACCGGTGCAGTTGGTTTCATCTGGGGCACCCAGGAAGGCACTCCCTTCATGTGGCTGTTCAAAAACGTGCAAATGCCGATGGGTGCAACTATGTTTTCACTGCTGGCATTTTACATAGCATCTGCTGCTTACAAAGCATTCCGGGCTCGTTCTATCGAAGCTACCGTACTCCTGGTGGCTGCTATCATCGTGATGTTGGGTCAGGTTCCGATCGGTATGGCAATTTCCAAATGGATTCCGGAAACTTCATCTTGGATTTTGAACGTTCCCAACCTGGCTGCCAAACGTGGAATCGGCCTGGGTGTTGGCTTGGGAATGACAGCTACATCTCTAAAGATCCTGCTTGGCATTGAACGTACTTATCTGGGAGGAGGTGACTAATGGCTGAACAGAAAATGAATTTCTTTGATAAAATGCAAGCTTTGGATAGAAGATATATCTATCTCGTTGTTGCTCTTGCTATCATCTTACCGCTGGTTATCCCGTTCAACTCCCGAACCTATGTAACCGAACCTTCAGAAAACATTTATAAAAAGATCGATTCTTTTACCGGCAGAAAAGACCGCGCAGTGCTGATGTGCTTCAGTCATGATGCCTCTACCATGGCCGAGCTTTTCCCGATGGAAGTGGCAATTCTGCGTCATTGTTTTCAGCGTAATATTCAGGTGTTCACCATCTGCTTCATTCCGGCAGCTAAACCATTGATGGATTATGCTTTGCAAACTGCCAAAGAAGATTACACGGTACAATCCGGCGTGGATTATGTGAATTTTGGCTATAAACCATGGGGTATCTTCCTACCCATCGTTTTGGGAATGGGAGATGATGTTGCTAAAGCTGTGGAAACCGATGATGAGGGAAGGATCGTCAGCAATCTGGAGATTATGAAAGAGATCAAGAATTATAATGAAATGAATCTGGTGATCGATTTTGCTGCTTCCGCCGCAGTTTACATCTGGATCGAATATGCCCGTGCCAGATTCGGAGCGAATGTAGCCGCTGGTGTTACTGCCGTGATGGCAGCCGATAATTTCCCGTATCTGCAAACCGGACAACTCATCGGGATGCTGGCCGGATTGAAAGGCGCAGCCGAATATGAGAAGCTGGTGGATGTTTTTGCCACTCATAAAGAAATGGTGAATGGCGTAGAAACGGTTGTACCGCGTGAATTCAGCAAAGAAGTTATCAAAGACAGTTGGATCAAGCTTTCCGACATAAAAAATCCTGTCTATAAAACTGCTCGAATCGGTATGAACGCCCAGACGGTTGCTCATATAATGATCATTGTCTTTATTGCAGTAGGCAATATCGGCTATTTCGTTAACCGAAAAAAAAATAAGAATTAGGAGGATTGAGAAATGTCATTTGAAGCAATAAGTAATTTCGTAGCAGCGTTTTTTACGCTAAGTATCTTCTCATTCCTATATAAGGATAATCCTTTCTACAAATTTGCCGAAGCTATGTTCGTAGGCGTTACAATGGGTTACGCCATTCCGCTGGTTTATTATAACACGTTCATCCCATTTGTTTACAGGCCGATTTTCATCGAGCATAATTTCATAATCCTGATCCCTGCTTTGATGGGTTCGCTTTACATTTTCCGTTTCAGCAAGAATCTGAGCTGGCTCTCCCGCTACCCGATCGTTTTTGGGATGGCTATCATCGGTATGGGTGTTCCTCTTTCCATGCACGCTTATGTGCTGGTGCAGATGAGAATCGCCATGATGCCCATCGATAACATCAATACGTTCATTATCTTCGTGGGAACGATTACCATCCTGCTCTATTTCTTCTTCTCGAAAGCTCACAAGGGTGTTTATGGTAAGATCACTAACATCGGTATCTGGTACATGATGGTAGGATTCGGCGCATCTTTCGGCTACACTGTGATGGCGCGAATTTCACTGCTTATCGGTCGTATTCAGTTCCTGATGGGTGATTGGCTGCATTTAATGAAATAGCTGTTCAGGAAAATAAGTTAAGCCCTTCGACTTCTGGTCGGAGGGCTTTTTTTTTGTAAGGGCTTGCCCTGGCAAGCCCTTACGTTCTTGTTCGTAAAATCTTTATAATATTTTTGCCAGCTCTTTCGTTTGTTCTATCCGACTAAATTTTTCTATCTTACAAGAAACTGCTGATGATTGGCCAGTCTTCCAAAGTGAATACTGCTGAAAAATGAAGTCTGCAACGTTCTGTTGATCTTCATAACCGAACATTTTTCCTGCTTTTGTTTCCTGCAGGATGGCAGCAGCTTCTCCGTCCGCCGGACCAATTCCCAGGATCGGAGCTTGCACTCCCAGGTATTCATAAATCTTGCCGGTGAGAATTCCCTTGTTGTCTGGAACATCATTTATCAAAAGTAAAAGCAAGCTTGAATTCACCATTTTCTGCAGAACTTTACAATGCGGGATATAGTTAAAGAAGTTGATTAGTTTGTTATCATCAAGTTTGATCAGTTCAGTTTTTACTTCTTCAGCAACATTTCCCCAAAAGTTCATCTGAATTTTCGAATTATTTGTAAATAATTGGTTAACAGCTTTTAAAACAATTGCCGGATCACGTTCTCTAGTAATATTTCCAAAATAATTGATCTCAAAATTCTCAGTTTTTTCTTTTTCAATTCCCCAAAAATCCGCCGGATCAAAACCATTCGGAATGATCTTTCCTTTTTGATCAGCACCCAAATCTTGCAATATTTTCTGATTGATACTGAGAATAAAATCGCTTTGAGCAATTACTTTCACTTCCAGTTTCTTATCCATTTTTTCTGTGAATGGATGACGTTTTACTTTTTCTAAATAATCTATTTTCGTCCAGGGATCACGAAAATCTGCAATCCATTTCAAATGGAATTTTTCCTTCAATTTCAATCCGATCAGATGAGTGGAATGCGGAGGACCGGAAGTGACAATTGCATTATATTGAACCGTGCGTAATTCTTTGGATGCTGCCTGAAAAGCAAACCTGTTCCACACTTTTCGCGCATCCGGAACGATCAGATTCAGACGAATCCAGAATGTGATTTTCTTGAAAAGAGAATCTCCCTTTTTCGTTTCCAAACTGCCGTAAGGAATTTTCTGGTCATTAGTTCGGATAAACAATTTTCCAAAAGTTGGGGTTTTTGTGCGGATCACTTTAATTCCTTCCGGAACTTCTGCTAAAAGAGAATTATCAATCGCCGGATAATCGCCATCTTGGGTGGTGATGACTGTTGGCAGCCAGCCGAAATTCGGCAAATACTTCACGAACTTGAGCCAGCGCTGCACTCCCGCTCCGCCGCTGGGCGGCCAATAATAAACAATTACCAATACTTTCTTCATTTTCTTACAATTCCATTTAACTCCCCTTCATAAGGGGAAATTAAGAGGGGTTTTAGGTAAAATAAACACATTTCTATTCATTTCAATGAAACTGGGTTTCACAATATTGTATGTTACCAAACAGGGGTTTGGTAACAAGAAGAATATTCTCCTTTTCAATCCTCTTTTTTCCCTTTGACAAACCTGCGGACTACTCCAAATTTTGTCCAAGAAAAAGATTTGAAAGGAAAGAAAACGATGCGTGATCTAGATATAAAGGTGCTGAAAAAAATCGGAGATGACAGCATTACCCTCGACGGAGTGCTGGAGATCATCGACCGAATGGGAAAAACCGAACTCAAAAAAAGTTTCGAAGATGACTGTTTGTTTCAATCGGATAAATACTTTGCAAAGAATGTGATCGATATGCTGCTGCGCTACCGGCTCATCAAAAAAGAAGGTAATAAATTCCTAAAAGTTGAGAAGAAAAAGGAAGAAGAAAAGAAGTGAAGTATAGCAAGCTGCCGGCTTGACGTAGTAAAACAAGAGTTTTGCGAAATAGCTGTGCCCCCAAACTGGAGATTGGGAACGAGAAACTCTCCAATCACTAATCTGAATTAACGACAATGCCATCACTTCAAAAGCAATGCCTTATTTTGAATTATTTTCGAACCTGTTTTCAATTGGTAATAATATACTCCTGATGCAACTGGTTTCCCCATTTCATTAGTTCCATCCCAAACCACAGAATACTGACCGGTTGGTAGCTGTTCGTTGATAAGCTGCTTAACTTTTTGTCCTTTGATGTTATAAACCACAAGCTCCGTGTTCTCTGTGCTCTCCGTGGTGAGTGAAAAAGAAATCGTGGTTTCGGGATTGAAGGGATTGGGGTAGTTGGATAAATTCGCACTAAATTCAGGTACAATTTCAATTCCATTACCAGTTAATTCATACAGATAAGATTTGAAATAATAATAGGAAGAAGTTAATATCCGATTTCGCTCTTCATCGATTTTCAGGTCTAAAATCAAAGTATTGAAATCGTAAACTTGGATTGGATCTGTAAATGAATCGTCAAATTTATTGTAAATACAGACTGGTTCTTCGGCATAAGTTTCTAAAATGTAATCATCTAACACAAAATAATAATAGAAATGTTCTCCCGTTTTTGTATCCAGTAAAATAGGATTATCAATATTGCTTATGTCATACAACCTTGTTTCATTAGTGAAATCACCGATAATGAGTCTGTGGTCATACTTACGTGGAATGGCAAACCTGGAAGAACCAGGCGAAAAGAAATCTTCAAAATCATGATCTATCTGCAAAGTAATGGAATTGAATAGAAAATCTCTCTCTCCATAGCTGATCCAGATTCTTTCATCATCATATTTTGTCAGCCTGTTATTCGTACCAACTTCAATTGTTGTCAGGAATTCTAACTCATAATCATCATTGATTTCATAAACTTCTATAAGATTATTATTTTGAAAGAACATTCTTCCATTTTGAACAATATATAAATCCATAACTAAGGGAAACTGATTAGCAACTTGGTTTGTATTCAAATTGATAATAGTACAATACCGAGTAAAAATGTCACCATTTTCAATTATCAGTAGATTTTCATGTTTGTAATATGACCAACCAACTCCAAGAGATATTTCATAAATGATTTCTTCTACCTGAGTCTCAGTATTTACTTTATACACATATTGAAAATCGTTTTTATAGATGGATCCATCGAAATACTCGGTAGAAAGAAGTGGAAATGAATGTCCATATTCTTCATATTGTGTCGTAGGCATATTATTTAATTCGTATTTCCAGATACCGTGGTTACCCATAGTACGATATAACCAATTATTATCAAATATGCAATAGCTTAAAGCATCGTAATCCTCTTCGAACCAGCTATTGATCAGAACAGGTGAAGTATAATCTGAAACATTATAGATAAAATTATCACCGAAGGCTGAACCGAAATAAATCCGATTATTTGATAGTTCAAGTGGTTCTTTCAGGATTTCATTACTGATCGTGAAATTGAACTGCCAGGTTGTTTCATAAGTTATATTCTGCAAGTCCTCAACATCGAAAACCAGCACTTGGCTTCGATCTACCAATAAACAGTGATTATCATCAAAATTCCTGACAAGACCACGCCAATCCTCAATCATCTCATAATCATATTGATAGAGAAGAACAGGATTGTTAATATCCTCTATTTGATAGAAATTCAGTTTCTGAGCAACTTCATTATAATCGATCAAAATATTATCATACGCCCCGATTATATCCTGATAGGGATAGGTTATTGGCTCGAGAGCCTGGGTTTGTTTATTATAACAGGGAGCAAAATCAGGTTGAATTAAAACAACGTAATCACCTACAGGATAGATTATATCTTTATAACTCCAAAATTCAGGTAAGTCACCGGAAGAGAAACTGAAAACTAATTCACAATTTATGATCTTATAAGCATCTATCCAATCAGGGCTATCATCTGTATAACCGGAATAATGAATATAAAGCATTTGATCTTCTTCATCTAATTGAATAGTTCGGATTACTCCCTTTATTTCTAAAATACCAAACAGATCAAGCTGTCCATCTGATAAGATATTGAAACTTTCAATAGAACACCAAGTATTCACATATAACATTTCTTCATAAATAACACTCCCAGTAGTATATTCTGTGCGTTTCGTCCAAGTGTTTTCGTATTCAATATCAATTGAAAAGATTAAGGAAAATAGGATTATTACAGCGAATATCAACACTAATAATTTTAATTTCATCGTGGTTTTCTCCAAGTTTGAAATTGGGCAGGTCTCCCTGCCCATTGTAATTATGGCTCTATAAAACCTATCAGAACTATATCCTGATCAATATGTCCAGGCCAATAATAATAGTAATATCTTGGATTTGTCCCATTCGGATTAGATGCTTCGAGTTTATATATAGCTGGTTGCTCGGAATTTACTTGATGAAGATTCATTGAATAATACCCATCCTCACCTGATACAACCCATGCAAATTCATACCACTGTGCAAAGGTATAATCCCAACAACAGAATGTAACTGAAATACCTTCTACAGTATTCCCTGAAACATCTTTTACATAACCCTCAACATCTCCTGCAAACAGTCCCATTGCCATAATTGTTATAGCAATTATCAAAATTATCTTCTTCATCTTTCATTTCTCCTTTTTTTTTTTTGATTTTTGAGTTCAGGAGATAATCACTCAAAATCATTCTTACAGAGTATAAACAACATTTCTGCCCTCCTTCAAAGCAAATTGAAGGAAGAGAGTCCACAATCAAGTTGACTTCATTTCGATGAAAATTATTAATGACTTCGGGAAGAGTGCTGTGGAGAAATAATTAAAGAGCTCACCTTCGGTATTTCGATACACTCTCTTCCTTTTCTGGTTAAAACAAATTAAATTTAACAATAAAATTTATCTTTCCCTTTTAACAATTCAGAAAAGATATTTTATGAAATTTATGTCAAACTTTTTTATTTTTTTAGGGGGGGTGGGAGGGGGGGGGAGCGTAATTACTTTGTTTTGTTTAACTTACGGCTATTATTTATTTTTCAAATCAAAAATCTTTAATCGGTATTCGGTCATATCTACACTTTCCGAAGCTTTCCCATAGAGGAACTCTCCTCGCTGAAATTCGGAAAGAAATTTTTAACCCCTGCTATCCCCTTAACAGGGGAACATGAGACACCGCTGAAAGAAAATCTCAAATCCGGAATCTGACTACTATTCTGAGACTCTTCATCGAATGCCTTTGTAAGATTTCCCCAGAGAGACAGGTTTGTTGATTACTATTTTCAAACATTACGTGGGAATTCCTTAGTGTTCCTTCGTGTTTTTGAGTCTTAGTGGCTATATCTTTTAACGCTCAAGGTGACCATTTTACCTTCCACTGCTTCATCACTTCATAACAGGCAATCGCAGCCGTTACCCCCACGTTCAGGGAATTTTTCCAGCCAGCCAGCGGAATTGATACGACTTCATCTGCTAACTCTAAAATCTCTTTGGAAATTCCCAGAGCTTCATTTCCAAGAAGTAAAGCTGCCGGTTTAGCAAAAACAACTTCCGAAATATCTTTGGATTTAGTCGTCGTTTCCAAAGCGAAGATAGTGACACCAATACTTTTCAGAAATTCAATTGCTTCTTCGGATTTCTCGAAATGCTGCCATTTTACAAATTCAGTCGTTCGCATCGCTGTTTTCTGCACTTTGTCATTGTCGGGAGTTGCCGTGTAGCCGCAGAGCAATATTTCCTTAACTCTAAAACATTCCGCCGTACGAAAAATGGAGCCGACATTGAATGAAGATCGCAGATTATCCAAAATAAGGTAAAGAGGCTGCATTTGAGTCGTTGTTCTTAAACCATCCTGCTGCAGAATTTCCATGTCGGTCAGTTCCTGTCCCAAACGGCGTTCCAATGGAACAGCAAATTCCAGGAATTCCCTGATTGAAGATTTCTGTAGATTAATAGAAATTGGTATATTCAGCCAGTTCAGGCAATTTTCAAATTCCTGCAGAAGTTCCAGGCGGAGTTCATTATCATCCCACTCGTTATGGATTGCATTGATGAATTCTTTCAGAATTTTCTGCTGCTTTTCCAGCTCGAAGGATTTGAATTTTTTCTCGGAATATTTCATGAATAATCTTCTCAATTCAAAGTTGTCATTGCAAGGTATCTTACCTTGATTTTCTGTCAAAGCAATCTAAAATCATAATTAATTTTTTAATTGCACAAAAGATTGCTTCGTTTGTATCAGCAGGAAAAAATACTCGCAAAGACTGAGTATAATAATGGGAGCTTTCGCTCCCAGAATATCTTAATTCTGCTGAACTTTCTTCTGCTCTTTTTCCTGGATATTTTTCTTATGTTTATCCAATTCAGCTTTCAGTTTGGCGTTTTCTTCTTTCAGCATTTTATTTTCTGCTCGAAGATTTTCCCATTCCATTTTTTCAGTTTTCAATGCCTTATTTTCTTTACGTATTTGTTCATGGGCTTCCATCAGGGTCTGATAGGCAGCGTAGGTTGAATTGTAATTTTGCTCCATCTTTTCATATTCTGTTCTCCAGTCTGTTTTGTCCTTTTTATTGCTGCCCGTATTCTGCTGCTGTACTTGTTGTGCAGCCAGGCTGATCGCTACAAAGACAATTAACATTACCAATAAAATCTTCTTCATGTGTCCTCCTTTTTCGTGTTCTTTTTTACGAGCAGGAATATTTCGTGTCAAATGATTTTCCTTCGTCTGCTGCTTTAAATCTACTTGACAGGGCGCTCTCATCTGAAGAATTTTCAGTGGTGAGGTGTAAATGAAAAGTCTGGATGAAATAGATTATTAGAAACGGGGATTAAATGGAATATAAAAGAAAAATATTTGGCTATGAATGCGATATTTACGGACATTTGAATAATGCGAATTATCTACATCTTTTTGAGGAAGCGAGAGCAGATGCTTTGGAACAGATGAATATGCCGGTGCGAAAATTTGTCGAGTTCGGCTATCATATCTATATCACGAATATCGAATTGAGTTTTATCAAAGGCCTGCCTTTGGAAAGCAAGGTCACGATCCAGTCATATATCGAATCATCGAACAGGCTGCAATCTACCTGGATCCAGGAAATTTATAATGAAGCTGGAGAAATTTGCAGCCGGGCAGTTGTGAAAGGAGCATTCGTCAAAGATGGCAAGCCAACCAGGTTGTCGAAGGAATTGTTTGCTATTTTCAAAATGCATCCCTAAAATTTAGAAGAACATGTCATCCTCGACTTGATCGGGGATCTCATTGAATTGAGATTCCCGCTTTCTCGGGAATGACAGTGTATATCGACGTTGCACGTCGATTCACTCCGCAACGTGCAAAGTTGCGCTACATTTTCTTCACGATTTCATTTCAAAAAAATCGTTGCTAATCCCAAAAATGAAGCAAAGCCGCCGATATCCGTAAGCATCGTTATGATGATGCTGGAAGCCAGAGCTGGATCGATCTTCAAGGATTTGAGCACCACCGGAATGAGTGAGCCTACCAATCCGGCAATGAACATATTACAGATCATTGCTGCTCCCAAAACCACGCCCAGCATCAGATTCCCTTTCAAAAAATAAGCGATGAGCATGGCAGCCGAACCGATTAATAGTCCGTTGATCAAGCCGACTGTGACTTCTTTGATGATAGCTTTAGCCGTATTGTGGATCGTCAATTCTCCCAACGCGATCCCCCGCACGATCACTGTAAGCGTCTGCGTTCCTGAATTTCCGCCCAAACCTGCTACAATAGGCATCAGCACCGCCAGGACGGAAAGTTTGGCGATTGTCTGTTCAAAAATACCGACTACACTGGAAACCAAAAGCGCCGTAAAAAGATTCAAAGTGAGCCAGGGAAGCCGCTTTTTAACCGAATTGATCGGTTTGGTGAAGACTTTATCTTCGCTTTCCAAACCCACCATTTTGTAAGCATCTTCCGAGGCCTCTTCGTCGATAACGTCGATGATGTCGTCCACTGTGATTCGACCGAGAAGTACATTATTTTCATCAACCACAGGTAAAATGTAAAGGTCATACTTACGGAACATGTGCGCTACCTGCTCCTGATCCATATTCACCGGTACGGAAATAATATCTTTTTCCATCAACTCACGAGCGCTGCGTTCCTTTCTTGCTAACAGTAAGTTGGTCACTTCCAGAATTCCAAGCAGTTTCTCATGCTCATCGATGACGAAGATATAGTGAAAATTCTCAACATCTTCGTAATTTTCGCGAATATATTCTATGATTTCATCCCGTTTCAAATCTGCCTGCACCGAGATGATCTCTTTCTGCATCAAACCACCGGCGGTATCTTCATCGTACACCAGCAGCTCTTTGATCTCTTCCGAATCTTCTTTATCGATCTTCTCCAGAACATCCTTCAGTTGCGCTTCATCCAGTTCCGCAGCAATATCGGTTGCTTCATCCGAATCCATTTCATCCATGATCTTCACAAGACGACGCTGATTGATATTTTCCAGGATGTTATCCCGAACTTCATCACGTAAATCGGGAAGAACTTCCGAAGCCATTTCAGCTTCTAATAATGAAAAGATGATGCGTTGATCATCCGAAGGTAATTGATTGATGATATAGCCGATATCTTCGGGGCGCATCTGGTTGAGATTAGTACGTAATTCGTTTGTCTGTTCATTTTCCAGAAGTTCCAGAATCTGATCCAATGTCATATCGATCATCTAATTACCTCCTGAATATTCTTAAGTTTGAAAATCTGCACACCCACTTTTTTGTCTATACTTTTCCTGTGAAAATGCATTGGTAGAATTGAATTGAATGGTTGATCCGAAATTGGTAGAAGGCAAGCATCCCCCGAAAAATTTTAGATAATCTAAGTCTATGTTAAGGAAATAAGGGAGAATATCGTTGAATTCTCTGCACAAATTATGTTCCAATAAAGCCCACGAATTTATTCGTGGGAACTGAGATGCGGGAAATAAATAGATCACGGTTTTAACCGTTTACATAAATTTCGAAAACCATTGAATTGGTTGATATGAAAGGTTTTGATTTTCCCCTTGAATAAATTCAGGGGCTGTAAAAAAATCAATTTCTTACTTGATGATTGCAGAAAGTAATATTTTTTCGGGGAATACGTGAAATTGGTAGAATGTGATTGACAACTTGATTCTCAACAGGATTTTTCCTTTATATGGAAAAGAAAAGATATAACCTGATTATTTTCGATGCGGATGATACACTGCGGTATTGCACCGTGCAAGGCCAACCCTGCCCGAATAAACCGGGAGAATGGGAATTACTGGATAATGTTCAAGCAAAACTCTCGACATTCGATTGGGGCTTTCCACAGGAAGGAAAAGTTGGTTACGGCATTGCCAGTAATCAAGGTGGCGTGGGAATGGGTTATTTCAGCAAGGAAATAGCTTTTCAACTTCTGAAAGATACATTCAAATCTGCCTTTGGTTTTGAACCGCAAAATGAAATCATTCAGATGTGCACTCCCAAACCGCACGTAGATTCGAATTGCCGCAAACCAAAACATGGAATGCTGCAGAAGATTATGGCTTTTTGGAAAGTTGAAGCAGAAAAAACACTTTTCGTTGGTGATATGGAAAGTGATAAAGAAACAGCCAAAAATGCCGGATGCGATTTTATGTGGGCAAAGAAGTTTTTTAACAACTAATAAAAACGAACAATATCATAACTTATTTATGAAACTCTGAAAAGGTCTCTTCCGACCATTCTCACAATTGACACTTTCAGAGCTGGGCCACGAAAAGACTCGACTCGGGTTTTATATAATTTGAAGCAACCTTAAAAGCACTAAGCGAGCAGAATATCTTGAGAGAAGCGCTTGCAAGGTTCAGCAAAGCTTTTAAAAAACTTCTGGACAAAAAGTTAGCATAATTTCTTTTTATTCCGTTTTCAAATGAAAACAAAGGAGATTTACGATGAAATTGAATATGAAAGCTTTCGGACTTACCTGTGGTTTACTTTGGGGACTGGGTTTGATGTTTCTCACCTGGTGGATCATATTGTTTGACGGCTCTACCCATGCCGTTACTTTTATCGGTAGAATTTATCGGGGTTACAACATTAGCTTCGCAGGCAGCCTGTTCGGTTTGCTCTGGGGTTTCTTCGATGCTCTGATCGGCGGTGTGATCTTTGCCTGGCTGTACAACAAATTTGCCGGAGGGAAGAAAAAAGAAAATTGAAAATTGGCGTTCGAATCGTAAGAACAGGGGGACAACAACTCGAAAGGGAGGAATATAAGCTGCTGCTGCTTGAATCGATTTCAGATTTACGATTTACGATTGGAGATTTGAGATGTGAATCTCGTTCTCAAACTCTATTTAGGAATGGATGCGAAACTCGTGTGTGCCAGGTCGTAACTTCAGGCGTAGACTGGTTTCGTTAGACGTAAAGTTTTGTGTCTCTACTTATTTTCTCCGACATCCCTCGCCTGAATAGGAGAGGGATCGAGGGTGAGGTTGAAATAACGTAAACTCTTGCGTCTCTACTTTTCTTCGCATTTGTTGCTACTTCCATTTTTCTTTACACCTGTTTTCCATTTCTCCATATTTTTTTTTCTGATTGACAGTTAAAAACTAAATTTGAAGTTTCGGATTTGATGAAAATAATAAAGCGGCGTTTCGGAGGAAAATATGGAGAATAGCAAAAGCATTCCAATCCTGTACGAAGGAGAAGGAAGTCTCATTCAGCCCATCGACCTTAATGCTTTCAGAGAGTTGAACCGCAAAAAGAACAAAAAGCTCGAATCTAAGCTGATGACGGAAGAAGAAGCTGTTGATCGTTTTTTAAAGGATGGCGATTATATCGGATTCGAACTGTATGGAACCGTGAGAGCACCGATGAGCCTGACCCGTGCAATCATTCGTTCCGGCAAAACAGATTTCCGTCTGGCAGGGCAGGGAGTGCATGAAGTCGATCTTCTGCTGGGTGCAAACTTGATCCGCGAGATCGATTTCACTTATATCGGTCTGGAAGTTTTTGGCGTTTCCGGTAATGTTCGCAGACGTGTGGAAAGCGGAGATGTGTCTAATGTGGTTGAGTGGAGTAATGCATCACTCACCTGGCGCTTCAAAGCAGCTTCGATGGGAATTCCTTTCATAGCCACCAAATGTATGCTGGGCTCCGACACCCTCAGGCGCAGTGCTGCCAAAGTTATCGAGTGTCCGTTCACCGGAGAAAAATTAGCCCTGCTTCCGGCACTTATCTTAGATGTCGGTTTTATTCACGTGAACCGGGCAGACAAATACGGTAATTGCCAGATCGACGGTATCTCCGGTTTTGCTTTTGAGATGAGTCGAGCCTGCAAAAAACTGATCATCAGTGCCGAGGAAATCATTGATACCGATGACATACGTAAAGCTCCCGATAGAACCATTATCCCTTACTACCTGGTGGATGGTGTCGTTCATGCTCCCTTTGCTTCCTGGCCGGGAGAAATGAGCAACGCCCATGAAAAAGATGTTGATCATTACAATATGTATCTTGAAAAACAAAAAACCGAAGTTGGCATGAATGAATACCTGAAAGAATGGGTATATGATCTTCCGAACCATCAAGCTCTTTTAGATAAAATCGGCACAACGAAGCTGAAAAGCTTAAGAATTTAAAGGAGTTGGAAATGAATACAGAATATAATCCCAGTGAACTTTTAATCTGTTTAGCTTCCAGAATCATGGAAGATGGAACTACTGCTTTTATTGGAACCGGCATTCCAATGCTGGCTGCCAGCCTGGCGCAGCAAATGCATGCTCCCAATCTGATCACAGTTTTTGAATTTGGCGGAACCGGAGCTATTTTAGAAAAATTACCGCTGGCGGTAGGCGATACAAGAACGTTCAATAAAGCGCTTCATGCTTCCGGAATTTGCGATATCATGGAAGCTGCTCAACGCGGTTTTATTGAATATGGCTTTCTCGGCGGCGCTCAAATCGATGCCTACGGAAATTTAAATTCGACCGCTATCGGCGATGTGCTTAAACCCAATGTCCGCCTTCCCGGCAGCGGCGGGGCGAATGATGTCGGCAGTTGTTGCTGGAGAACTATTGCCATCATGAAACACGACAAGCGGCGGTTTATGGAAAAAATAGATTTTATCACAACTCCCGGGTTTATCGATGGTTCCGGCGCCAGAGAAGCAGCAGGCCTGCCGCCCAACACCGGACCCTATCGAGTTGTCACCAATCTCGGTGTTTTCGATTTTGAGGAAAAATCCAAGCGGATGCGGCTGATTTCTTTGAATCCCGGCGTGACTGTGGAAGAAGTGAAAGACAATACCGGTTTTGAAATTTTAATTGCTGACAATGTAGAATATAATGATCCGCCAAGCGAAGAAGAATTGAAAATTCTACGTGAAAAAGTCGATCCGGATGGGTTGTATAGGTAACTCACCTCTGCTGTCTCCTCTCTTCTCCTGCGTCGATAAGAGGAGAACATAAGAAGCCGTTGAAAGATTCGACCTCATCCCCGACCCTTCTCCTATCGATGGAAGGAAGGACAAGAAGCCGTTGAAAGAAAAACTGAAAATATGTTTGTGCGTAGTGGCAGGTCATTGGACTGCCATTCTTTCTCGTTCCCAAAGTCCTCTCCCTGAAATCCTCTCGTTCCCAAAGCCCTCTTTGGGAACGTTTCTTTTTCGCGAAACTCCTGTTTCGCTTCTCGAACTCCCTCAGCCCTCTATCGTCTTAGCACATTATCTTCGACATGTGCCAGGTCATCAGCAAAACTTGCCCTAAGCTCGATAGAGTCTTGGGATAAGTTGAACGCAAATGGATCAAGGGTGAGGTCGAATAGCTCCCATGAATAAATTCATGGGCTTTATAGCTGTGATTCTCCCTGATTATCAATGATCTTTTTTGTGCCTTTTGTGGCAATAAAAAACAGCCGATAATCTTTCAATTACCGGCTGCTTCATTATCTCAGAATTTAAGCTTAAACTCTTTATTTCTTTTTAGCTTTTTTGCCTTTGGCAGTTTCTTTGGTAGCAACTTCATTACCCACAAATTCAATGATCGCCATCGGAGCGCAATCACCCTTTCGGTAGCCATTTTTCAGCACACGAGTATAGCCGCCTTCGCGTTCAGCGAATTTGGGAGCCAGTTCAGCAAAGACTTTTTTCACCAGGCTGCGATCCTGCAGAACCTTGTAAACCTGGCGGCGATAATGGATCGTATCCTTTTTGGCATGCGTGATCATCCTTTCAGCCAGGCCGCGAATTTCTTTGGCGCGAGCCACAGTAGTATTGATGCGCCCGTGTTCCACCAGAGATGAAACCAGGTTTTTCAGCATCAGTTCACGATGATCTTTTTCCAGACCAAATTTTCTGCCGCTTACTTTATGTCTCATAATTCAAATCCTTATTTCTTGCTAGTCGCTCTTGTCTTAGCATCATCGATTTTGGTTTTAATACCGCCCACGTTCATACCAAGAGAAAGGTCATATTTTTCCAGAAGAGCATTGATCTCTTCCAATGATTTTTTACCGAAATTGCGATATTTCAGCATTTCATTTTCACTTTTGGAAACCAGTTCGCCGATCGAATCTATCTTGGCGGCTGCCAGGCAATTGCTGCAGCGCACGGAAAGCTCGAGTTCATTAACGTTTGTTTCCAGTATCTTATCCATTCTTTCCAGTTCAGGATCCATCTCCACTTCTTCGATGTATTCCGGTTCTTTTTCAAACAGAACGACTCTGTCGTACAGATCACGCAGGATCATAGCGGAAAGGTAGAGAGCATCTTTGGGATCGATGCTGCCGTCGGTGGTAATTTCCATCATCAGTTTGTCATAATCGATCTTTTCACCAACTCTCTGAGCGCCAACTTCGAAGTTTACTTTGATAACAGGTGAATAGATGGAATCGATCGGAATCACGCCAACCGGTTTTTCTTCCATATCTTGTTCATCTGCAGAAGCATAACCTCTGCCGATTCCTACCCAGAGTTCCATTCTGAAATCCACATCTTCCGTCATTTCCAGAAGCACCAGATTTTTGTTGATTATGCTGATATTAGCTGATTCCTGAATATCTGCGGCTGTGATCACGCCGAGTCCCTTGTGTTCCAGGATCAGCTTCTCTTCGTTCACAGTATTAGATTTCAAGACCAGTTTTTTCAGCTTCAAGATCAGGTCGATATAATCTGAATTTGAACCCGGGATGGGAGTAAATTCATGGTGCAAACCTTCGATTTTCACAAAACGGACAGCCGCGCCTTGAATTGATGATAATAGTACACGGCGCAGAGTATTACCGATCGTAGTGGCAAATCCCTGCTCTAAGGGGCCAATCTCAAACTTCCCGAAAGTCGGGCTATAAGTCGTCTCGTCCACCTGGACTTTATCCGGCAATTGTAACGGTTCAAGGAACATCATAAAATTCTCCTCCCTATTACTTGGAATAATACTCAACTATCAAACGTTCATCAACATCCAGCTGAATCTGTTCACGTGTTGGAATACTCAATATTTTACCAGTAAAATTATCTTTATCAACCACAAACCATTCTACCGCGCCCACTTCGGTGGAAGCTTCGATCGATTCCTGGATGAGGTTTATCATTCTGCTGCCTTCTTTTATCACAATTTCATTTTCCGGTTTCACCAGGAAAGATGGAATGTTCACTTTGCTGCCGTCAACCATCACATGACCATGTCGGATGATTTGACGAGCAGATTTTCTGGAAGGTGCAAAACCCATTTTATAAATAACATTGTCCAGCCTGGTTTCCAGCAATTGTAACAGATTTGTACCTGTCATGCCGGATTGCTTGGCTGCAATTTTAAAATATTTACGGAACTGTCGTTCCAAAATACCGTAAATGCGGCGCACTTTCTGTTTTTCTCTCAGGTGAATGCCATAATCGCTCAGACGCTTGCGGAAGCCTTTGCCGCTACCGTGATCACCGGGAATGAAGGGCCGTCTTTCAAAAGAACATTTATCGCTGTTGCAGCGTGCTCCTTTGATGAAAAGCTTAGCGCCTTCTCTTCTACACAATTTACATGATGGTCCAGTATATCTAGCCATAATAATACCCTTATATTCTTCTTGTTTTTCTAGGTCTGCAACCGTTATGCGGAATCGGTGTCGTATCAGAGATCATCGTGATCTGCAAACCATTTGAATCCAAAGCTCTGATGGCAGATTCACGACCGCCGCCCGGTCCTTTCACCACAACCTGTACTTTGTTGATTCCCAGTTCCAGAGCAGCTTTTGCTACTTCTTCGGCAGCAAGCTGTGCTGCGAAGGGAGTGCTCTTTTTGGAACCCTTATAACCGATCTTTCCGCCTGAAGACCAACTGAGAACATTTCCTGCTTTATCGGAAAGAGACACAATAGTGTTGTTGAAACTGGAGTGGATGTGAGCAACACCTTCATTGAAGGAAAGTCTTACTCTTTTCTTTTTAACTCTTGTTTTTACTTTCTTAGCCATTTCAACCCCTATTTCTTTTTACCTGCGCCGGAACCTTTGCGACGACCGCGACGTGTTCTGGCGTTGGTATGAGTTCTCTGTCCGCGGACAGGCATGCTTTTTTTGTGGCGCAAACCGCGATAGCAGTTGATTTCCATCAGACGTTTGATATCCATCGCTACCTGTGTCCTCAGTTCACCTTCCACTACATATTCATTTTGAATAACTTCACGGATCAGTTTTTCTTCTTCCGCAGAAAGATCTTTAATTCTTTTATTTTCATCAACGTTAACTTTTCTAAGGATATTGCGAGAAACTGTTCTGCCGATCCCATAGATATAGGTGAGGCCGATAATAACCCTTTTATCCTTAGGTAACTCTACTCCTGATATATGTGCCAAGCTT
>JAUSOT010000220.1 GCA_030656075.1 Candidatus Cloacimonadales bacterium | reverse complement strand
ATGGGCATAACTTATTGAACAACATTAAGTTACGAGGTTTTTCCGTCAAATACTTTCTTGAACTATCTGCTTGTTTCTCAGTTACTTAAATCAAGTCGGAAAGATTAGCTTGTATTTTAACACTCTCAATATCCACCTCATCCCAGCCTTCTTGAGATCGTTTGTTTCACAAGCCGACTCATACCTAACGAGGAGAAGGACAAAAAGTTATAACTTTGTTAGGCATTTCTCCCTCTCCCTTGGAGAGGGCCGGGGTGAGGCAAAAACACTTTATTATGCAGATCTCATATTATTTCACAACACATATTATTGAATATTATTGAAGTTCTTTTATGTCAAGAATGAAATATTTCGGCACTATAGATAAATCCAAATTTGCGAATCTATGCAAAATACCAGTCAATTTTTGGAGATTTTCAAGTTCTGTTTATTCAGGCAATCCAAAATATTAAACTATAAATAATTGATTATTTTCCACAATTTTGTTTACAAGAGATTTCATAAATTGTTTTTAGTTCGGTCGATGTAGTGAAGGGGATATGAGTAAAACAAAATTAGCGAGAAATGTCGGATCGATGTCGGTGGCAGTCTTGATCAGCCGCATTTTTGGATTGATCCGCGATATTGTGATGACCAATTATTTTGGTACAACCGGAGTTGCAGATGCTTTCCGGGTTGCCTTTCAGATTCCCAATTTCCTGCGGTTATTATTTGGGGAGGGAGCTCTCTCGGCTGCTTTCGTTCCCATCTACAACGATATTGGTATAAAAAAAGGCAAAGACTACCAGATCCGGTTTGCAATCAACGTACTTTCACTGCTCACGGTTTTCCTTTCAATATTAAGCATCGCAGGAATTTTGCTGACTCCACTCCTGGTAAAGATCATTGCTCCCGGTTTGGAAGAATCTATCCAACTTCTCACCATCAGACTCACCCGTCTTCTTTTCCCATATTTATTTTTGATCGGATTATCTTCGACTCTTATTTCGATCCTGAATTCTCATGATTTCTTTTTTCTGCCGGGCCTGTCTTCAGCCTTCTTGAATATCGGGATGATCGGTTGTCTGGGTGGTTTTGTGATTTTAAACCAGGCTGCCAACATGGAAGAAATGGTGTTTTACTGGTCGTATGGCGTGCTGATCGGCGGTTTTATGCAGACGATCATAAACTTTCCGCTTCTGAAGAAACTCGGTTATAGAATTCAAATTAACCTTAGCACTCATGGTGAAGCTTTAACTGCAGTCTGGCGACGCCTGATCCCAGGAGCAATAGGAATTGCAGTTCGCCAGATAAACCTGGTGGTAGATACTTTGCTGGCTTCTTTGCTGGTCACCGGAAGCATAGCAGCGCTGGGTTACGGCAATCGTTTGGTGCAGCTTCCCATGGGGATTTTCGGAGTTGCAGCTGGTGTTGCTGTCTTGCCGTTATTTTCACGTTTTGTAGCAGAAAAAGACTGGAAGGGATTCCAGGAAAGTCTGCGCTTTTCTACCATTTCTCTCAGCTTCATCATGCTGCCCATCACTGCCATCATAGCAGGACTCGGCAAAGATATGATCCGCCTGTTTTTCATGCGGGGAGCTTTCGATCTGAAATCGGTGGAGATGACCTACGGTGCCTTATTATGTTATTCTTTGGGGATTTTTTTCTATAGCATGAACCGGCTTATCATCCCGGCATTCTATGCCAATAAAGATACCAGAACACCTGTGAAAGTGTCAGTTGTAATTGTAGTTATCAACGTTATTCTGAACTTAGTATTGATGCGGATTCTGGAATTGGCCGGATTAGCATTGGCAACTTCGATTTCTGCAGCAATTCAGTTCATCATCCTGCGTGATCTTCTAAATAAAAGATTCGGTTTTCTCAAATTTCCCCATGTTCTCAAACCAATCTCCAAAATGCTGGCTCTTTCCATTTTGATATATGTCGGTTTGTATTTTGCCAATCGTGTCTTGATCGCATCCACAATTGTTGAATTACTATCCAAGATCATCCTGCTTTCACTGTTGAGCTTTGTGATTATGATAATTGGCAGCAAACTGCTGAAAGTCGAATACAGCAAAGTGATCGAACAGAGAATCATGAGAAAATTATTCAAGCGTTAATATGCCTTCAAAATCCGATAAAATAAAACAGAAATTAGCTTTGCTGCCGGATTCACCGGGTGTTTACCTGATGCTGAACGCCTCTGAAAAAGTGATCTATGTAGGGAAGGCAAAAGTTTTAAAAAACCGCGTCAGATCATATTTTTCCGGTTCTGTAGCAGACAATAAAACCAGGGAATTGGTTTCGAAAATAGTCGATCTTGATTATTTCCTGACAGAAACTGAAGAACAGGCTTTGGTGCTGGAAGCTAACCTGATAAAAAAATACAGACCCAAATACAATATTCTCCTGAAAGATGATAAACAGTTCCCATTTATCAAGATCACAGTAACAGAAGATTTTCCACGTCTGTTCGTAACCAGAAATCTGCAGAAAGACGGTTCCAAATATTTCGGACATTATATCGATTCCAGAGCGATCCGCAAGACTTTGCGCCTGATGGAATGGATCTTTCCAATGCGGACTTGCAGCAGAGAAATAGTGGAAGGAAAAAAACTTTTTCAACGTGCCTGCATCAATTTCCAGATGGGGAAATGTCCGGCTCCCTGCCTTGGAAAAATCAGTAAAAAAGACTACTTGAAAGTAACTAAAAATGCGATAAATTTTTTGAATGGCAGAAACCAGGATGTGATCGACGACTTGATGCTGCAAATGAAGGAATATTCTGCCAATCTCGAATTTGAACGAGCTGCCAAAACGCGTGATAATATTTCTGATATTCAGAAGTTGAACAACAGCAGAAATCTGTTTTTCACAGACCAAAAGAACAGGGATGTGATCGGTATTTACAAAGAAGATAACCGGTCAGCCGTAGTTGTATTGAAAATATTGGTTGGAAAGCTGCTCAACAAAGAGATATATAACATGGATAATGTGGAAGGAAGGGATGTGAATCAGATAATGGCAGCTTTCCTGCAGCAATATTACTCAGAAAAACTCGATTCGCTGCCATCCAATATTCTGCTTCAGGTCGAACCGACTGAATTTGAAATTTTGAATAATTGGCTGAAAAATAAATTATTCGTTCCGCAGAGAGGTGAGAAACGTTCGATCATTCAAATCGCCCGGGATAATGCTTTCAACCATGTGGAAGAACAGAAGCTGAAATACTTGCGAAAAAGCAATCGAACCATTTTTCCGATCAAAGAATTGAAGGATAAATTGGGATTGATAAAACTTCCCCGTAAAATGATCTGCCTGGATATTTCCACAATTCAGGGAACAGACACTGTTTCATCGCTGGTTTTCTTTGAAAACGGCAAACCCAAGAAAAAGAATTACCGTCACTTCATCATCAAAACTGTACAGGGTCAGGATGATTTTGCCAGTCTGGCGGAAACTCTAAAGCGTTATTTGCTGAAAATCGCAGAACAGGAAAAACCAGATCTGATCGTCATTGACGGGGGAAAGGGACAGTTAAGTTCTGCTTATCAGATCTTGCTGGAAATGAAAGTGGAAGATATCGAAATGATCTCTCTGGCGAAGAGACTGGAAGAAGTTTTCCTGCCCGGCAGATCAGAATCGATCATATTACCGCGAACTTCTTCTGCCTTGCGTATGCTCATCAATTTGCGGGATGAAGCGCATCGTTTTGCCATCACATTCCATCGCAAAAAACGCAGCAAACGCACACTGCAGAGCGAATTGGATCGCATTGAAGGCATCGGCGATAAAATGAAATTCCAATTGCTGAAAGAATTTGGCTCGGTAGAAAATATCTCTAATGCATCAGTCGAGGATTTAATTCGCGTCCGAGGTTTGGGCCGGAAGTCAGCAGAAAAAGTTTTATCCCAACTCCATTGAGATTCTTTTTTCACTGAGTTCTGCCTGAAACCACTCAGTCTTTGCGTCCGGCAATTGCCGGATCAGAGGAATTCTGTTGAAGCAATCTATTTTGTTAATCAATTGATAATTATAGAGATTGCTTCGATTGCACCAGCAAGAAGCTAACTCGCAAAGACAGCAATTATTGGTTTTTTCTATAAGGCACTCTATTATGCAGAATTCATATTCCTTTTTCTATGCATACCCGAAAAATTTTGGATAATCTAAGTCTATACTATTGTAATAAAATAAAATATCATTGAAATATCTGCACAAATCATTCTCCAATTAAGAACCGAGATTATGAAACAAATAGATAACGGTATGAACCGTTTGC
>JAUSOT010000186.1 GCA_030656075.1 Candidatus Cloacimonadales bacterium | reverse complement strand
TGAGAAAATTATCATCGAAAAATATAAGGAAGTCTTGCAGGAAGCATTATCTGCTGCTGAAGGCAAAGAAGAGAAGGTTACCGAAGAATAGTCTATGTTTTCCAGGTTAAAGATTTTCACCGGAAATTCAAATATTGAATTAGCTCAAGAGGTAGCAAAGTATGCTGGTATTCCTCTGGGAGATGCGGAAGTTTTCAAATTTTCCAATGATAACACATTTGTGAAAATTAATGAAAATGTTCGGGGAGCTGATACTTATATCATCCAATCTACCTGCTTTCCGGTTAATGATAATCTTATGGAACTGCTGATTATGATCGATGCCTTGAGACGAGCTTCAGCTCAAAGGATCAATTGTGTAATCCCGATCTTTGGTTATGCCCGGTCCGACAAAAAAGACCAGCCGCGAGTTCCGATCACTGCAAAACTTGTAGCAAATTTGCTTACCACAGCCGGCGCCGACAGGATCGTGGCGATGGATTTGCATTCAGATCAAATTCAGGGATTTTTCGACATTCCGGTCGATCACCTGCATTCCATGCCGATTTTTGTTCGCTATTTCACAGCCAACTTAAATCTCAAAGATGCGGTAGTTGTTTCTCCCGACACAGGTGGAACAGCCCGAGCACGCGCTCTGGCAGCTCGTTTGAATTTAGGTTTAGCGATCGGTGATAAACGGCGGGTTGGAAATGTGGACAAATCTGAAATCCTGAATATTATCGGCGACGTCAACGGCAAAACTGCCATCCTATTCGATGACATCATCGATACCGGCGGCAGCTTGTGTAAAATGGCGAATGCCCTGATAGCGAAAGGCGCGAAGAAAGTTTATGCAGCTTGCGCACATGGCGTGTTATCAGGAAATGCCATCGCCAATCTGGAAAATTCGCCCATAGAAAAACTCTTCATCACCAATTCTGTTCCGCTTTCGGAAGAGAAGATGAAATGTAAAAAAATCGTACAGCTTTCCATAGCTGAATTACTGGCAACTGCCATTAAAAAAATTCATATTGAGGAATCAGTAAGCATCTTATTCAGATAAATAACTTAGCACTGTGATAAATTATTTTTGAATTTCACAGTGAAGGATTGCAACGGAGGAGAAATGAACATAAAAATCGAAGCAACAATGAGAGAATTAGGAAAGAAATCCGACCTGAACAAATTTCGAAGAGAAGGTTTTATTCCAGCTGTAATTTATGGAGAAGGTCAAATTGGCACAAATATTCTGCTAAAAAATATTGATTTCCAAAAACAGTATAAAAAATCAATTGGTGCAGTAGCAATTTTTGAATTGAATCTGGCAGGGAAAAAAATCAATGTTTTCATCAAAGACAAGCAGGTCCACCCGGTCAGCCGTGAATTTGTCCATGTAGATTTTGTCGAGCTGCATCCGGGCAAACCCATCACTCTAAACGTTCCGATTCATTTTATCGGAGTTGCCAAAGGAACAAAAGAGGGTGGACTTTTGGAACTGCTTCATCATTCCATGGAAATATCCTGTCTGCCCAAAGACATTCCGGAAGAAATCGAAATCGATGTGTCAAACCTGGGAATTGGTGAATCTATCCACTTCAAAGATATTCATTTAACCGAGCACATTACATCTAGTATGAGTGACGTGACAACGCTCGCAGCTGTTCGCGCACCGAAAAAAGAAGAAGTTGTAGTTGTTGAAAAAGGTGCGGAAGAAACAAAAGCAGTTTTTAAGAAAGAACCGGATTCCGAAAAAGCTGCTGAATAGCTCAAAAATCGCAGACTTATATTATAGTATTTTATGCGCTTAGTTGTTGGGTTGGGGAATCCCGGAGCAAAATACCGGAATAATCGGCATAATACCGGTTTCCTGCTTCTGGACAGATATACGGAAAAACATAATTTGTCTTTTCATAAAAAGCTGAAATATGATTTTCTGAAGTTAACTGAAATTATTTTCATCAAACCCGGCACATTTATGAATAGAAGTGGCTCAGCGGTTACTTCCGTTTTAACCGGGAATCGTCTGGAAGACATTCTGGTTATCGTGGATGACATCAATCTGCCCCTGGGTGAGATCAGGCTTCGCAATCAAGGCGGATTTGGTGGGCATAATGGTTTAAAATCCATTGGAAGTGCACTGGGAACGGATAATTTTAAGCGGCTGCGGATCGGGATAAATGATCCCTCCGGCAAAGATCTAGCCGATTACGTACTTTCCGATTTTTCCAAGCATGAAACCGAAATTTTGGAAATCGTTTTTGAATTTGCCGAAATTTTATTGGAAGAGTATGTAGAATATGATTTCGACCACATGGTCGAAAAATATAGTAAATTTAAAAAATCCTATTCTGAGAAAATTCAGGATTCTCAGGATCATGATACAAATAGCTGATCAGCTCTGAGAAACAGATCGAAGATAGCTGAAAAGCTGTTTGGAAAAAAGACCAAAGGAGGAAAAATGCTGAAGAAATACGAAAGCATGATCATTGTATTACCTTCACTGACTGAAGAAAATGCCAAAGCGGAAAACGCAAAAGTCCATTCCTTTCTCAAAGAAAACGGTGGCGAATTTTTAAACACCGATGAATGGGGAAAGAAACGCTTAGCATACGAAATTCAGGATAGCAGGGAAGGTTATTTTTTTGTGAATTATTTCACTTTTGACCCGGCAAATGTGTCTAAACTCGATCGTTTTTTAAAATTGAATGAAAACATCATCAGACATAATATTTTAACCAAGTAGGAGGCAAAATGAGCGAATTAAGATTTCCCAAGATCAATTCGGTTGTTATCAGCGGCAGGCTCACCCGAGATGTGGACTTGCGCTATATTCCGAATGGTACAGCGGTTGCTAAGCTTTCACTGGCTTTCGATCGCAGCTATCAGAAAAATGGTGAATGGCAGCAGGAAACAAGTTACCTGGATGTAATTGTCTGGAGTAAACGCGGCGAACAATGTGCCGAAAGCCTTCATAAGGGCAGCCCCGTGGTGGTGGAAGGCTACATCCGAACCCGTTCTTATGTGGATTCCAATAATCAGAACCGTAAAACCACCGAAATCGTCGCCAATAAGATTTCATTCCTGGAAAAAACCGGTTTCAGCCCGGATCAAGACCTTGAACCGGCCAGTAAAACGAATTTCCAGAAAGAAGATTCTGAAGCAAACATCACTGATGATGATGTGCCATTCTAAAGTTTATGTGAACTTTACCATAAACATTTTAATTGAATATTCATTTAGGAGAAAATGATGGAAGAAAAAACAGAGAATACAGAAAAAATCGTACCGCAAGAAAATACCGGTTACGTTAAACCGGAATACAAACCAAGACGACAATACGGCAATGATGAAACAGGCGGAAAATCCGAGCGGCCTGATAAATATGCCAAAGGTGGGCATCGAAAAAGCTTTGGTAATAAGAAGAATTTTATCTTCAAAAAGCGTGTCTGCTTTTTCTGCAAAAACAAAGAAGCAGTACTCGATTACAAAGATGCCGGCTTGATGAAAAGATTTATCTCAGAAAACGGCAAGATTTCTCCCAGAAGATTTACCGGTACTTGCACCAAGCATCAGAAAAAACTTACAGTTGAGATCAAGAAAGCCCGTCAGATGGCTCTTCTGCATTTCACAGACAAGCATAAATAGTCTCTGAGATTACACTAATAGTGTATATCGTAGCAGTATTAGCGGCAATCATTGCCTCTATCTCCCCTTTCTGGGGATTGATCTTTATAATTTCATTTTGTGGAAAATACCTGAACAAGAGAAATCTTCTTTTGCTGATTTTCGCTTGCGCGGCTGTAATCTTGTTTGCTGTCAAGAGTATCGATATCACCAAATTCGCTGATGTAATTTTCGGTGTTGGACTCGCTGCCTTTTTATACTTCCTGATATTCACCAAAACCTTGAACTATCTGTATTCAATCCTGGCAGCCTACGTGATCAATCTTATCTACGCAGTAATTCGTCATTTCCTGCTGGGAAACATTCTGAAAGCGAACATTGCTCATCTCATGGAAATATATAAACAATTTATCAGTTCATCGATGCAGGATAAACCTGAAAACCTGCAGATGGCGTTGGCATTAATAAACAGCACAGAGGAGATTTTCGCAAAATTCTATATTGGGATCTGGATCGTTTCCATGACCTTTGCAGTTTATTTCGGCACGATGCTGCTATCCCGAAAAACGATGATCAAATGGCAGCACAGAAAGATCGGCATGCCGTTCTTTTTCATCTATCTGCTTATCATTGCACTGGTTTTGTTCTTATTGCCCAATATGAAAACTACAGGTATTAACGCATTGGCAATATTGGCACCGATTTTCCTCATCCAGGGAATATCCATTCTGGATTTCTACTGGGGAGATTTCTTCAAAAGATCCAGGTTTCTGCTTTTTTTGTTGATCATTTCGATGGTGTTCAATTATTTTATTCTTATTCTGGTGGCTCTAATAGGGCTGCTGGATATTTGGTTTGATTTTAGAAAAATTAGGACTATGGAGGAAATACATGAAAATCATTCTAACTAAAGATGTTAAGAAGCTGGGTGAAGCCGGAAACATCGTGAAAGTGGCTGACGGTTATGCCAGGAATTTCTTATTCCCGCAGAAACTGGCTGTGCCAGCTACAAAACATAATTTATCCAAAGTGGAAGCGATTAAAAAAGAAGCTGAAGCTGAAAAACTTGCTATGGAAAGCAAATATCATGAACTGGTTAAACAACTTGCAGATGTGGAACTCATCTTCGTTCGAAAAGCTGATGAAAATGAGCATCTGTTCGGATCGGTTTCCGAAACAGATATCGTCAAAGCATTAGCCGAAAAAGATATTGAGTTGCACAGATCTTTTATAAAGATGGAAAAGCATCTCAAAGAAATCGGTAGTTTTGAAGTCGAGATCGATTTCACATCGGACATTAAAACTACCTTGAAAGTGAAAGTGGACAAGGAGTAAATTAAAATAGAGGGAGGTAACCTTGAAGAAGATTATCAGCATATTAGGTTGGATCATATTGTTATTGGCTTTTGCCTCATTAGGTTTGTCATCCGATGATCCCACCTTCGGATTTTTCTTTTATCTGGCATTTTTCCTGATCGTTTTTGTTTTAGTATATTTCTATAATAAAAAGCATCGGAAAAGGAAAGAAGCTGATCCAAAATCTCTGGCTTTATTAAACAAGATTTTGGGAATCATTTTGATCATCGTGGCAGTTTTCAGTCCGATCATAGCTCTCAGAAAGATCCAGTTACCGTTCACACCAAATTTATTGATTTTCGTCGTAACTGCTGTTTTGATCGCCCTTGGCGTGTTTGCAGTTATGCTCATCAATAAAGAAAAAATCATGAAATTACTTGGATTGCTGCTGCTTATCGTGCTTTCAGCTATTCCAGCCATATTTGCCACGCTCTTTCTCGACCAGTTTTTCCCCAATGCCTACAATGCTTTGGGTACTGCTTATTGGGCAATAATTTCTGTGGCGATTTTTTCCTGGTGGGGCTTTTCACTTTTTTTCAACAAGAACTGATCTTAAAAATTTACAGGAAGTCCGTTTCTTCTCATGGCGGGAAGGTTCAGATTTCCTTCATTTAGCTTGGATGGATCATGGATCTGGAACTGGGCGGTAAATCTTGGCAGCAGCTTGTCTATAACATTGCCGGAGATGAATATCGTGATTTTGTAACTCTGGCTTTCGGCTGGAAGAAGATCGTAGGAAAGATTTTAGATCAGAAAGCAGAATTGCATAAAATAGAAAAGAACGTTCTCTTCGTTTCGGTTACGAACAATGTTTGGATGCAGGAATTCATTCTGCGGAAATACCAGATCATGGATGATATTAAAGCGATTTTGCAAATCACTTTAAAGGATATAGTTTTCTTCATTGAAGCGGAAGAAAAAAGGGGTATATTAAAATGGTTAAGATAGCGCCGTCATTGCTCTCGGCAGATTTCACAAATCTGGAAAAAGAGATCATAGCAGTCACAGAAGCCGGAGCAGACATGCTGCATCTCGATGTGATGGATGGTCATTTTGTACCGAACCTGACTTTTGGTTTACCTATTATCAAACAGATTTGTGAAATTTCCACTCTTCCGCTCGACGTGCATCTGATGGTTACCAATCCTGCTCAATATTTTGTCGATCTGGCAAAAATGGGAATCAGATATATTTCCTTTCACCAGGAAACTGAGTTCCACATTCATCGCCAATTGCAAACCTTGAAAGATCTTGGTGTGAAAGCTGGTGTTGCTTTGAATCCTGCCACTCCGGTTGCTTCGATTTTTCCTGTTTTAACTGATATCGATTTCGTATTATTGATGAGTGTTAATCCCGGTTTTGGCGGACAGAAATTCCTGCCACTCGTATTCGATAAGATTGTGAATCTGCGCAAACAATTGGAAAAGATCGGTCACAAAATCGAACTCGAAGTAGATGGCGGTGTGAATGAAGAAAATGCTCTTACGTTGATATCACGAGGTGTGAACATTCTGGTAGCAGGTTCCTATATTTTTGGTAGCGATAATTATAAAGATAGAATTGAGAATTTACGTTAATGTTGAAACAATTAAGTTGTTTGGTATTTGATTTCAATTCCTTATTGCTCCCTTTCGTAAGGGGAGATTAAGAGGGGTTCATTCCAGAATAAGGAATCAAATACCTTCAACAAAAATGAATGTATGAGTAGAAATTAGAAATGTTTAATAGTTTGTC
Organism: Candidatus Cloacimonadales bacterium; assembly: GCA_030656075.1. Taxonomy (GTDB): domain Bacteria; phylum Cloacimonadota; class Cloacimonadia; order Cloacimonadales; family TCS61; genus B137-G9. Next base: position 16,012 of record JAUSOT010000186.1, on the reverse strand, counting down.
AGAAAGGTTCGAAGTTATTTTCAAAAAGCTGAGAGGCCAGGGAAAACTGACCGATCAGAACATCAAAGACGCCATGCGGGAAGTACGGCGCGCTTTGCTGGAAGCTGATGTAAACTTCAGGATCGTGAAGGAATTCATCGAAGAAGTCAGCCGCAAAGCGGTCGGCACGGAAGTGATGAAAAGCCTTACGCCCGGACATCAGGTCGTCAAGATCGTGCATCAGCAGCTCATCGAATTGATGGGAACTCAGAACTTCAAAGTGCGACTGCCGGATAACAGGCTGAACAAGATCATGCTGGTTGGATTGCAGGGTTCTGGAAAAACAACGACTTGTGCTAAATTGGCCAGCCGCGTCAGAAAAAATTCTCTCAATCCCGCCTTGGTTGCCTGCGACATTTACCGTCCTGCTGCGGTTCACCAGTTGCAGGTTCTGGGCAAACAACTCGGCATTCCTGTTATTGCTGATGAAAAATCCAGGAACGTTTTAAAGATAGCTCAAAAAGCTTTGAAAGATGTGCAGAAAACCGATACCAATCTGCTGATCTTCGATACTGCCGGTCGTCTGCATATCGATGCCGTCCTGATGAAGGAACTGCGTGACATGAAAAAGCTGCTGAAACCGGATTACATCTTCTTCGTGGCTGATGCCATGACCGGCCAGGATGCAGTTAATGTAGCCAAAGATTTCAATGATCAACTGGAATTTGATGGAGTGATACTGACCAAAATGGACAGTGATGCCCGCGGCGGTGCAGCGCTTTCCATCAAAGCTGTAACCGGCAAACCGGTTGTCTTTGTCGGCTCGGGAGAAAAGATCTCCGATCTGGAAGAATTCCATCCCGATAGAATGGCGAACCGCATTCTGGGCATGGGAGACGTGCTCAGCCTCATCGAAAAAGCCGAAGAAACCATGAATGTGGAAGAAGCAGAAAAACTGGTAAAAAAGCTGCAGAAAAATCAATTCACCTTCACAGACTTTTTAGCCCAACTTCATCAAATTCAAAAAATGGGGCCGCTCGATCAATTGATGGGTATGATCCCCGGCATGGGCGGCAAAGCTATGAAGGGCTTGAAAGTTGATGAAAAGGACATCAAACATGTAGAAGCGATCATCTATTCCATGACTCAACGCGAACGTGAAAAACCGACTTTGATCAACGGCAGCCGAAGATTCAGAATTGCCAGAGGCAGCGGCACATCCATCCAGGAAGTGAACAGGCTGCTGAAACAATTTGAGCAGATGAAAAAAATGATGAAAAAGTTTAATAATCCGAATGCTTTCAAGGGAGCAGCACTGCCCTTCTAAGCCGATTTAGTTCGTTATAAAATCAGAAAACAGACAGGCAGGTAAAATCCTGAAAATTAATAAGTTATTAAATTTCCGGCAGTTACTAAAAAGTGCTTGACGATAAATGTGCTAAAAAAAATTAATCCATGTCACTAAAATTAGTTGGTGGATATTGATAAGATGTTACTAACTATGCAGATTGCAAAATCGGTAACAGTTGAGTAATAGATTTTGTGTAAAAAAAAGTAATAGTCACAAAACATATAATATGTGGAAAATGATAAGGAGTTGAAATGGTAAAGCTTAGGCTTAGAAGAATGGGCTCAATCGACAAGCCCTTTTACAGAATTGTATCTCTTGATTCTCGCAAAAAAAGAGATGGCGCTTATCTCGAATCGATCGGATATTATGATCCGAAAACAGAACCTTTCACTTTAAAAGTGGATACAGATAGAGCGATTCATTGGCTCAGTTTGGGAGCACAACCTTCCGACACAGTACGTTCCCTGCTGAAAAAAGCCGGCATCCTGCAGAAATGGCATGAGATGAAATTTGCAGCCAAAGCCGAAGAATCTGATACTGACGAGAAACAAGAAGCAAAGAAGAAAACAAAAAAATCAGTAGAAAATAAGACGGTTAAACCGAAAAAAGAGAAAAAAACAGAAGAGGTTGTTGAAGAAGCTGTAGAAGCTACTATCGAAGCTCCTGTTGAAACTGAAGAAGAAACTGTCGCAATTAGAACTGATGTTCAAACTGAAGAACCAGTTGAAATTGAAACAAAAACCGAAGAAGAAATACCTGTCGAAGAAAAGGAAGCTAAACCGGAAGAAGACACGAAAGAATAGGAGTTTATTATGATAGAACTCATCGAATTCGTAGTGAAAGCTTTAGTTGACGATCCTGCCTCCATCGTCATAAAAGAGGTAGTTGGTGAGAAGATCACCATTTATGAATTGAGAGCTGCGAAAAGCGATATCGGCAAAATTATCGGCAAAAAAGGCCGCACTGCCAGCGCTATCCGCACGATCATGAATGCTGTTTCTGCCAGACAAGGTAAACGAGCTGTATTGGAAATTATCGAATAAATGCAGATTTCGGACCTTGTTGCCATTGGCAAACTTGGGAAATCTATAGATAGTAACGGGTTCATTCCCTTTAAGGAATATAGAAATTTCCATCTCTTTTTTTTAGAAGATATTTTTTTGCTCTTTACAGATAATAGAGTGAGATACGTAACTGTGACAGAGATTGATTCAAAAACTTCGATCAAGCTCAAGATCGATGCTGAAGATATTCTGGCTGATGCTGCTCAGGATGGAAACGTGACGGTGATGCTGCCGCAGGAAGATATCGATCAGATGACGAACGAGCTGAGTGGAGAAGATTTATCAGGAATGAAAGTTTTTTTCCAGGATCGTTTACTGGGAATTGTTGTCGAATCTTTCTTCAATGGAGCCCAGGAAGTTATCACGATTGAAAGCAAGGACGGCAAAGAAATCATGGTTCCTTTGGTTGATGCTTATGTAGTAGAAATCGATGAAGAAAAGATCGTTTTGAAAAACATCGAAGGATTCCTGGAATTATGAAAATAAATGTTTTGACTTTGTTTCCTGAAATGTTCGAAAATTTCCTGCAGGAAAGTATGATCGGCATTGCCATCCGCGAAAAAGCAATTGATGTGAAACTTATCAACATCCGTGATTTTGCCCATGATAAACACCATACAACCGATGACGCTCCCTATGGCGGTGGAGCCGGAATGGTGATGAAGCCGGAACCTTTGTATGAAGCGATTTTATATGCTAAACAAGGTCGAGATATTCCGGTGATCTATTTCACACCGCAGGGCAAACTGCTGCATCAGGAAACCGTGAATGAGTACAGCAAACTGGACGAAGTTATTCTGCTTTGCGGACATTACAAAGAGATCGACCAGCGTATTAGAGACACTTTGGTGACCTGCGAAATTTCGATTGGTGATTATGTGCTTTCGGGCGGAGAAATTCCGGCTATGGTTTTCATTGATGCAATCGCGAGATTGCAGGATGGAGTGTTGGGAAACATCGATTCAGCTTTAACTGATTCACATCAAAACGGCCTGCTGGGCTGCCCCCACTACACGCGACCACCGGAATTTATGGGAATGAAAGTTCCTGAAGTTTTAATTTCCGGCAATCATAAAAAGATCGATGAGTGGCGAACTGAAAAAGCTTTGGAGATCACCAGAAGAAATCGTCCTGATCTTTTAAACGATGAAACATAATCTTTACGTTGGATTGGTTCATCATCCCGTTTACAATAAATTCGGAGATGTGGTAACTACTTCCATCACCAATCTTGATATCCATGATATTTCCAGAAGTTGCATCACTTTTGGCGTGAAAAAGTTTTTTATAATCAATCCCTTAGAGACGCAAAAACAGATTTACGAGCGGATTCTGAAATTCTGGCAAAGCGAAATTGCTAATCATTATAATCCTGATCGAGTTAATGCTCTTTCAATCATAGATTATGCTTACGATTTGGAATCTGCCATCAAGCAAATAAATTCACAGGAAGAAGACTGTGCTGTGGTAACAACGACTGCTACGGAACTAGACGGGCAATTAAAAATGATAAATTTTGGCCAGTTGAACAAACCGGTTTTCCTGCTTTTTGGCACGGGAAACGGATTGACCAACGAAATACATGTAGAAGCAGATCATGTATTAGAGCCGATCAAGGGAGTTGGTGATTATAACCATCTTTCCGTGAGAAGTGCCGTAGCGATCATTTTGCACAAACTTACTTCCGACAAATAAAGGAGGACTAATGGACATAGTACATGAAGTCGGCAAAGAACAAATTAGAACGGATCTTCCTGAATTCAGAGTTGGTGATACCATCAAGGTTCATTACAACATCAAAGAAGGCGCCAAAGAAAGAATTCAGATATTCCAGGGAATCGTGATCCAGAGAAGAGGAGCGCAGATTTCTCAATCTTTCACTGTACGAAAGATCAGCAACGGGATTGCGGTAGAACGTATTTTCCCGCTGCACTCGCCCAATATCAACAAGATCGAAGTTGTACGCTTTGGTCGCGTTCGACGGGCAAAACTGTTTTATCTTCGAAAAGCCAAAGGTAAGGCTGCTCGAGTTAAAGAGAAAAAAAGATACTAATCCATATTTAGGGGAAGTGAGAAATCGCTTCCCTTTTTTTGTTTCAAAAAATCCACCCAATTCCTTTCTGAAGCTTCCTACAGAGAAATTCTTCCTGCGATGATTCGGAAAGAAATGCAGACATCGTCCTTCCGAATCTTCTTCATAAGAAAAGCAAGAAGATAAGCTTCGAAAGGGTAAATACACTCGGGTGAATTTCGCTTTTGAAAGAACAATTCCTTTCTGAAGCTTCCTACAGAGAAATTCTTCCTGCTAAGATTCGGAAAGAAATGCAGACATCGTCCTTCCGAATCTTCTTCATAAGAAAAGCAAGCAGATAAGCTTCGAAAGGGTAAATACACTCGGGTGATTTTCTCCACCCAATTCCTTTCTGAAGCTTCCTACAGAGAAATTCTTCCTGCGATGATTCGGAAAGAAATGCAGACATCGTCCTTCCGAATCTTCTTCATAAGAAAAGCAAGAAGATAAGCTTCGGAAGGGCAAAAACTGTCTTTCTGAGAGATTCTTACAAAGGTTGCTCTAATGAAGAATCTTCAAAATCATTGAATTGTTTTACTAATTCTTAATATTTTGAGACTCTTCGTGAGAAAAATTGAAGATTTCCTCAGAGAGACAGTTTTGAAGCAAGCAGATAAGCTTTGAAAGGGTTAATACTATTTCATACATCTCAATTCAATTATAAACTTCGCACCCTGGGGTTCATTATCATCCACTTCAATCGAACCGCCATAGCGATCGATGGTCTTTTTAACAATATACAATCCCAAGCCAGTATTGCCCGTTGTACCAGATTTGAAGGCTTTTTCGAAGATCATTGTTTTGATTTTATCAGCAATTCCGGAGCCATTATCAGCAAAAATGATCCGGCAATGATCATTTTCCTGGGTAATATTTATTTCAATCTCAGTTGCCTTACCGTGTATAAAGGCATTGGTAAACAAATTATCAAAAGTAGATTCCAATGCTTCGTCTGCCAGGACGGTTGCCTTCCCAATTATTGTTGTTTTCAAATTCGAATACTGAGACGCTATCTCTTTCAGCATCGGAACCAAATCTACCTTTCTTAAATCCGATCTCGAAATGAAATACTCTTCCAACTCTTTCATTTTGCTGATCAAAGAGATTCCTTTTTTGATCTGGAGAACAGCCTCATCCAGCATAGTAATATCGTGTGATCTTCTGTATAAATTTAGTGCGCTGTTGATAACGGCAAAACAATTGGCAATATCATGACGCAGGATGCTGTTTATCAACTTGAGATGATCTTGATGTTTGAGAAGTTCCAGTTCTGCTTCCTGACGTTTGGTTACATCGCGCAACGAGCCCTGGAAACCGCAAGGTTTATCATCCTTTTTCATCAAGATCAAACTGCATTCCCAATACAACTTTTCTCCATTTCTCCGGGTAATATCCAGGAGGAAATCATGGACAGGTTTCCCAGTTTTACCCACTGATTCAATTGCATCGATCAAGTTTTTTCCAATTCCTTCAGAAAATAAAGATATGATATTGGCTCCCAATATTTCTTTTCTTTTATAATGTGTGTTGTTTTCCAAAGCCCGGTTTACATCAGTGATATGACCTGTTAAATCCAAAGTGAAAACAATATCGGTGGAATTTTCAAATAAACCGCGGAATTTTTCTTCACTTTCTTTGAGTGCTATTTCCATATTTTTCTTTTCAGTTATATCTTCGATCACACCGTCAAAATATTGAAACTCGCCGTTTTCATCTTTTATGGCTACAGCATATATGGACGCAATAAAAATATCTCCGTTTTTTTTCTTCAGGCTCAACTCTTTAGCTTTTAGAAAACCGTCTTTCGTTAATAATTCATTATATTTTTTTCTATCTTCCGGGTGTTCATAAAGATCAGACACAGTCAAATTCATAAGTTCCGCTTTGCTTTCGAATCCGAACATTTTGACGAAAGCCGGATTTACTTCGATGAATCTTCCTTTTGAACCTGCCGTGTTTCTGTAAATTCCTAAATTTATATTTTCGGTAATCGTTCTAAACTTTTCTTCACTCTCTTTCAGTTCATTAGTACGTTCTGCTACCAATTTTTCCAAATGTTGGCGATAATTTTCCAGTTCCTCTTCCGTTTTCTTTTGCTTTGAAATATCTCTTACTGTGGCCTGCAATAATTGTTTGCCTTCTAATTTGATTCTTGTTAAAAGGACTGTGGCCGGAAAATCCTCACCGGTAATTCTACTATGAGTCCACTCGAAAAAATGTGAGCCCGTTTTCATGGCTTTTTCTATCATCGCTTTGGCTTTAACGGAAGAAAGTTGTCCGTCGGGTTGATACTCCGGCGATAATTTCCAGGGTTCTTTGGAGATGAATTCCTGCTCATCTTTTGCCCTGAACATTTTAAGCGTAGATCGATTTCCAGCAATAAAAAACCAGTCGGGAGGAGCAAGCATCATTATCGCATCTCTGGAGGATTTAAAAAGAGTTCTATATTTTTTATCACTTTCCAATAAATTCGCATTTTTATTACTACTTTTTTCCCTGTTGAGTTCTCTGTTTTCTGCAGTTAGCATTTCGATTTGTTTACGAAGCTTTTGGAGTTCTTTGTTCAAATCTTCTTCATTCATAATCTTTTTCATGTTTTGATCTCCTCAGTGAAATCGATCCCGAAGGATACTTTATCAACCTGTAATGTTTATCCGGTTTTATAGATTTCTTAATTTTACTTAGAAGTTTAGCATTTTTTAACTGTTGTTTAAATATTTTTGTCGCAATCTCAAACTCTAACAAAACGTTGGTAATATTCTGGGAAGCCGTTGATAGACAGCTTTCGATAATTCCTTTAGAATTTTCCCATCTGTCATTTTTCACTTTACCGGTACTCAGATAATATCGATCTACCAGGTTATCATAAAAACCATTTATCTCATAGATTTGAAAAGTGAAGAAGCCAGGCGGATCACTGATGCGATATCTTCTTGCCAGATTTATCTCGAAATCATTCAGATGTAGCCTGGTATCGGCTTCGATTATTTTATGAACGGTTTCTTCGTCCGCAAACCGATATTTTCCATCCGTGTGCATCGGCTGATGCAGATCAGCAACATAATGTGACAAAACACCAACTTCAAAAATAAAAGCTTTGAGCGGCGTATCTAATAAAGCTGAAAGAAACGGTGCGATATTGTGATGTAAAATTATCTGATCGGGATTTTGCAGCATCTGGCGAATGTGTTCAATTTCACTGGCGATTTTATTGATGACACTGCCTGTATGAACCCCGAAATCATTGGGAGTGCAGTTATAATAATGATTCGTGAAATCCTTAAAAATCCTGTCCGGAGCTTCGATTCCCAGAATGAACAATTCCTGATGAATATTAAGTAAATTTGAAAAAGGGGTTGTGCATTTTTCCAGAGCTTTGGAAGTGATGAATTGATGAGTTCTACTATCCCAGATCCACATAATTATTTCTGACTGAATTCTAACTTAAAACAGGTTCCGTCACAACCGGTGTATTTCATGGTTCCATTCAGTTGCTGCACCAAAGATGTAATCAATTGTAATCCCAGAGTTATCACCTGGTTCGGATCAATATCTGCGGGAAACCCAATACCTGAATCCCGCACTTCTAATACAAAATTGCCGGATTCTTTCTTTCTCATCATAATTTGCAATGTACCCTCCGCATTATTCGGGAAGGCATGCTTCAGAGTATTTGTGATCAATTCATTGATGATCAAACCGCAGGGAATGGCAGAGTTGATGTTTAGCATCACATTTTTAATGCCGGGCCAAGCCGGACGATATGATCTTTGATAACATAATCCCAGGCACCCTGTTTCATACAAAGCACAGCAGTTTCTTCATCCAGAGAACCTGTGACCATGATGAAGGGAATCTCCGGATATTTATTTTTAACTATTTCCAAAGCATCTAAACCGGTGAATTGGGGCAAGCTGAAATCAGACAGGATTATATCCGGTTGATACTCAGTAAGAGAGGCGATGAAATCAGCTTTATTATCTACCAGTTTGTGTACAAATTTGATTCTTCCCTTGTTCAATTGAATAATGTTCAATTTCGCATCATAAGCGTTATCTTCCAGCATTAGTATTTTCAGTTCTTTCTGCATGATAATCTCCAATTGGGATTGCAATTACCCGCGAAGCCTGTGAATTCGAATTATATCAAATGAATGCTTTGCGGGGAATATAATAAATCTTGAAAATTGGAGAGACGAAAATGACAGATATTTTGAGATTGTCTCAATAGCAATACTCAAAATCGTCGTCATCTGGACTCCTAAAAAAAATCTCCCTCTCTCAAAAACTTGTCAATAAATAAATTACAGCAAAATAGTGTCAATCTTTAATCGTATTTTAATTTTCTTTGTTGTTCGCGCGCTTCATCTTTTTTCTGTAATGAATCGCGCTTATCGAAGTTCTTCTTACCTTTTGCTACGGCCAGAGTGATTTTTGCATAGCCTTGTTCATTGATATAAAGGTCTTTGGGAACAAGCGTGAACCCTTTCTCTTCGACTTTACGCGTTATTTTGCGAATTTCCCGGTAGTTTAACAGAAGCTTTCTCTTTCTTTCCGGATCATGATCAAAAACATTAGCTTTTTCGTAGGAACCGATATGCAGATTATAGAGCCAAACTTCGCCTTCATCAATTCGCGCATAAGAATCTTTGAAGTTAACTTTGCCGGCTCTGATCGATTTGATTTCAGAGCCTTTCAATACTAAGCCAGCTTCAAATTCCTGCACGAAGAAATAATTGAAACTTGCTTTTCTATTTTTAAAAATCTTCATTCTCTGCTCCTGCTAACTTAGGGAGTAAATTTTTACTCAGTGATTTCATTGTCAAATTGTTTAAATCTTATGCATCCTCCGAAAAAAATAACTTTCTGGAATTAAAGTATTCTGCATGATTAGGCAAAATTTCAGAAACCATTAAAATGGTTGAAATTTTCATACGCGGGTTTGATTATTCCCACAACTGAAGTTGTGGGTTAATTCAATATTCAGTATATCATTAACCCACAGTTTTAACTGTGGGATGAAATGAAACCAAACTTGCACTGAACCACTTTAGTGGTTTCAATATGAATTATGCAGAACCCTTTCTGGAATTAACAAGAGGAAGTAAGAAATTAATTTTTTAAAGCCCATGAATTTATTCATGGGGAGAATCAATTAAAACCTTTCATATTAACCATTTCAATGGTTTTCTAAATTTTTGCAAACGGTAGAAACCGTGATCTAATTATTTCTCGTATCTCGGTTCCCACGAATAAATTCATGGGCTTTATTGGAGAATGATTTGTGCAGACAATTCAACGATATTATCTTTTATATCAATAAGTTAGGCCTATGTTATCAAAAAAATATCGGGAGATGGGTGGTTTAAATCTCCAGCAAAAAACGGTTTTTAATGATTGACAAAAAACACCTGCTGCCATTCTGAAGAATGGCATTTATGATGCTTTGTAAATAATTTATGAGGTGTAAATGAGTTTTATATATACATGCTTCACAATGTTGATCCTGGCTTTTCTATCAGTCTATGTAATCACGCCTTTCATCATCCGTTTTGCCAACAAGATCAATTTTATGGACAATCCAAATGCTCGGAAAGTGCATAAAAAAACCGTGCCGTTATTGGGAGGAGTTGCTGTTTTCATTGGCTTCAGCCTACTCACGGTTTATGTTATAATTACCAATTTGCACGCTTTCAATCTAGCTTTGATCGGCTATCTGGCCGGCGGTTTTTTCATCGTTGTGGTTGGCATCATTGATGATCGTTATGGTATGAATCCCTTGGTGAAACTTTTAGGACAGGGAATTGCTTGTTTTATTTTCTTATATACAAATAAGTTGTTGGGATTGTTCGGACCCTTTTATTTTACAGTTCCCATTCTTTTCATCTGGATGGTTGGTTTGATGAATGCCCTTAATTTTCTTGATAATATGGACGGCATCATCACCGGCATGTCAGGGATTTTAGCCTTTGGATTTTACGCTTTCAGTTTCATTAGCTACACACCGTCCGTTGCCACTCAAGCAAATTTTATGGCAGTCTTATCTTTAATTTTTGCAGGATCGGTATTTGGGTTTTTGCCATATAATTTCAATCCCGCCAAGATATTTCTTGGAGATGCCGGCAGCATGTTCATAGGCTATTTTCTTTCCAGTATGGGCATTCTGGCAGGAAGGCTGGCAGTCATCCGCCTGAACAATAAAATATTTTATTTGCTCCCCTTGCTTTTACTCAGCTATGCGATTTTTGACATTTCACTGGTCAGCATCACCAGAAAAAGAGATGGGAGAAAGATCAGCCAGGGAGGTAAAGACCATTCCACTCACAGGATCGATAATGCCATGCGGTCAGCGAAAGTTACTGCTTTGGTTGTTTATCTAATCAACATAATTATCGTGCTCACAACTATCCTTGTTTTCAAAATGGAATCTGTTAAATTATTGATTTTATCGACAGTTCTTTTTGCCTTAATCTTTGTTTTCTTCGGCAATAAACTCGATCAGATTCCCATAATAATTTCTGAAAATCAGCTTAAAACTCCACCGGAAAATAAAACTTAGTGCTAATGAAAAATATATTAATTTTATTCGCTATAACCATCCTCGTGGCAGGCTGCATTCTACCGGTGAAATATTATAAAGCACATTCCTTATACATGGAAAGTTCCTACCGGAATGCAATACCAATTTACGATGTTTACATCAAATCTGCGCCAAACAGCGCTCAACGCATTCAAGCCGAAATCGAGCGATCAGATTGTTATTATCAACTGGGTTACACCGAATTCAATAATAAGAACCGGCAGAATGCTTCTACTTTATTCTACCTGGCAAATTCCCCGATTGCAGATTCAAAGCTTGATGATTGCTATTTCAATCTGGCTTTGGAATCTTTGGTATGCGGTGACACTATCCAGGCTTTGAACTATTTTAATCAACTATTGACCGAACTTCCCGCTGCCGACAAAGTTCCGGAAATGCTGTCTTTTCGGATAAAGATCTTTCTGGAACAAGATCGTCGAACTCTTGCTTTCGACGATTATAATCAGCTTCTGCAAAATTTTCCGGAATCTGAATTTACCAAGGATATCCTGCCGGAGATAGAAAAATTGATCCCGATCTTATTGAGTGATGCTCTCACTTTAAAAGAAGAACGCAAATATAATGATGCTTTGCAGATTCTGCTAAAGATCATGCCGTATCCTACCAGTTTTACCGGAGATATCAAAGTGGAAATCAGTGATGTATATCGTTTGCTGGCGGAAGAGGCAATCCGGAATAACGAACTTCCCGGAGCAAAACAATACTTTACCGAAGCCATTAAATATGATGCTTCCCGTGAACATGACATTCAGACAAGAATAGAAGAAGTCTGCACATCCATCCTGAAGAGAGGAGATCAGCAATTGCTGGCTCTGCATTTTGATGAGGCAATTTCCATCTATCGAAACTGTTTTTACCTTGTTCAGGATTATCCAAAATCGCTAAAGGCTATCGAGCTGGCTACCGAAAAGAAGCAGAACTACGCAAAATCTCTGGAGCTTTTTGAGAAAGCAAGCAACCTGGAAAATCTGCGAAGCTACAAAGAAGCATTGAGTTACTACCGGCAGGCTGCAGAATATTACCCGTCAGAAGCAATTTCAGAAAAGATTTTTATCATGCAGAACCTGCTTGCTTCTCAGACTGATCCGAAGGCATTTGCCAAAACGATTATTATGGATTTCAAAAAAGGTGCTTTGGTGAACGCAGTGGAAAGCATCGAACGAGATATGTCCAATAAATATGGCAGCTATGTGAAAAGCTCCGATTGGAAGGCTACCTTTTCTATCGGACAATATAAATACGAAGTTCGTTATGATATTCTATCTCCTGATGAAAATTATTATTTTGCCTGGACCGTTGATATCAGAACCAAGAAAGTAGTCCCGTCAAATAAAGTTACCGAAAAAATGATGCTGGATGCCAATCTGTTGAAATCGGAAGATCTTAAAAAATGAAAAAAATATTAATTTTAGGACTGCTCTTTGTAGTTTATATTGTGAATGTTCACGCTCAATTCAGTGATGTTTTCCTGGATAAAAATAAATATGGCTGGGACACTAATGATAAATATTCCCGCGCCCGAGAAGATAAACTCGCCAGGCAAAAACTGCTTCAAATCTATGATTTGAAGAAACAGAATATCCTTGATAATGCCTTGAAATCTGCCGCAGCCCCCGGTTGGGGACAACTTTCTGCGCAGCGATATGCCAAAGGACAGCTCATGATGGGAGCTGAAATCTTCTTGATTGGCTCTTTCATCTACTACAACGATAAATATCTTGAGGAATATAATAATTATAAAAAAGCTAAGTATATTGGCGATATCGAACATTTTTATGATAAAGCAAGTGAATATTATGCTACTTCACGGGCAATTGTTGGTTTAGGTGCTGCTATCTGGATATACAGTATTTTCGACTCCGTGTTCACCACTTCCGATTATAATCAGGATATCTGGGATGACCTCTATCGAGATTACCAGCATAAAAAGATTATTTTTTCACCAACCGGAATTTCCATTAGGTTTTAAAATTATGATTAAAAAATTATGCGCAATCGTTGCATTAGCTCTGATCATTTCCTGTTCGTTGGATCATTCCAATCCACTTGACCCGGAAAACAGCGGTATTGAAGCTCCCAGTGAAGTTACAGGCATCCAGGTGTCATTTTCCGCACCAAATCATGTCAGTATTTCTTGGAATCCTAAAACGTATGTTGACGGTTATTTTCTCTATCGCTCTTTCAGTGAAGATGGATTATATGATCTATTTGTTGATCTGGAAAATTCCATTTCTAGCTATTCTGATGAGACGATTAGCCAGAATTACAAAATCTGGTATAAAGTATCCGCCTATATTTTTATTGATGAAGAAGAAAACGACTACCTGGAAGGATACCGCTCTGCTCCCAAAACCTGGAATAATTAAACTCCTATGAATCTGTTGGATGCTTTAAATCCTGAACAGCAAAAGGTAGTTACGCATACCGAAGGACCGGTTCTGGTGCTGGCAGGTGCCGGCAGCGGCAAAACCCGCTCTGTGATCTATCGCACTGCCTACCTGATGCAGGAGAAAAAGGTCAGTCCCTGGGATATTCTGGTGGTAACCTTCACGAACAAAGCTGCCCGAGAACTGAAAGACAGGCTGGAAAACACTTTTCATATTTCGGCCCATTCACTTTGGATCGGAACGTTTCACTCCATCTGCACCAGGATTCTGCGTTACGAACAGGAATTTACATCTTTCAATTCTAATTTTTCCATCTTTGATGAAAGCGATCAGAAATCCGTATTCAAGCGGATTTATAAAGACCTTGATATCGATCCTAAAAAATTCAATCCGGGCCGGGTGCGGGAGATCATCAGTCGCCAGAAAAATTCATTGATCCTGCCTAAAGATTTCCCGGATTTCAATGACAGCAATTATTTTTCTGATATTGTTCTGAAAATTTATAAAACTTACCAGAATTTTCTGCAAAAGAACAATGCACTCGATTTTGACGATCTGCTCATGTACACTGCCTTGCTTTTGCATGATAATGAGGAAGTTCGTAAAAAATATGAGAAGAAATTTAAATATGTGATGATCGACGAATACCAGGACACGAACTACGCTCAATTCAAGATCGTGAACCTGATTGCTGGCAATCACCAGAATCTCTGCGTAGTGGGTGATGATGACCAGGCGATCTATAGCTGGCGGGGAGCGGATATTCGTAATATTCTCAATTTCGAAAACGATTATAAGAACGTTCTAAAAATTAAATTGGAACAAAATTACCGCTCTCCCAAAACGTTCCTGGATGTTGCCAACTGCCTGATCAAAAACAATACCGAACGGCATCAGAAGGAATTGTGGACGAAGATTTCTTCCCAAATTAAACCCGAACTGGTTAAATTGGCCAACGAGAATCGGGAAGCGGAGTATGTGGCAGAACAGATCTCAGGATTCAAGCAAAGCGGAAAGAACTTGAACGAATGCGTGGTGCTTTATCGCACCAACGCTCAGTCTCGTGTTTTTGAAAATGCCTTCACCAAAAAACAGCTTAAATATCAGATCATCGGCGGCGTTAACTTTTATCAGCGTAAAGAGATCAAAGACATTCTGGCTTATTTGAAAGTTCTCATCAATCCCACTGATTCCGAAAGCTTTTTGCGCATCATCAACTTTCCACCGCGGGGGATCGGCAAAGTTACGATTGGCAGAATCCTGGAATATGCCGCTCGGGAAGATTTGAATCTCTGGGAAGCAATCTCTCGAGAAGATAATCCCTACATCTCCGGGGGAACTGAAAATAAGATCAGAAAATTTGCTGAGACGATGCAGGTCTGGCACGAATTTTCACAGAACCTTCCGGTTACCGGTCTCATCCAAAAGATCATCAAAGAGCTCGATCTGATCGCGCTCTACGACAGCAGCAGCGATCCCAAAGATATCGCTCGTTCAGAAAATATTGGTGAACTTATCGCTGCCACGGAAGAATTTGCCGAAGAATACATCCAGGAAACCGGTGAAGAACCAAAACTGGAAGAATTCCTGCAAAGCATTTCACTGCAAACCGATATCGATAACATTGATGAAGATGAAGAGGCAGTCAAATTGATGACCATGCACAATGTCAAAGGCCTGGAATTCGATCACGTTTTCATTGTCGGATTGGAAGACGGTCTCATTCCCCATTCCCGCTCTATTTATGATCTGGGAAATGTGGAAGAAGAGCGGCGGCTGCTATACGTCGCCATCACCCGGGCCAAAAAAACTTTGCATTTGTGTTATGCAAAAACGCGCCGAACTTTTGAATCTATCCAGAATACATTCCCCAGCCGCTTCCTGATGGAAATCGATGAAAACCTGCTTCAGCAGGAAGATTACACTTATTATGAAATGCAGGTTCCCCGCTATCAATCCCAGAAAAAAGCTAAAATAGATATGGTGACGGAAAGTGAAAAATATTTTAAAATTGGACAGAAAATCAATCACGATAAATTTGGTAAAGGTGTGATATTGAATGTAGATGGAAAAGGACAGGATGCCAAGTTGACCGTCTCCTTTTCCGGTGGTGTCTTAAAAAAAATTGTGGGAACTTTTGTAAGAATCTGAAATTGATTGTTTTCAAAAAATAGTGTGTTAAAAATAATTGCCCCACCCTGCCCTCCCCAAAGGAGAGGGTGATCCCGAACGCTTTCGGGACGAAGTCGGTTTACCCCGTGAAATTCAGCTTGCTGAATATTTCATTGGGGATGAGGCGGATTATAAAAATTATACTCACTGTATATGAGTTCTGCATAATAGAGTGTTTTTGCCTCACCCCGGCCCTCTCCAAGGGAGAGGGAGAAATGCCTGATAAAGTTCTAACTTTTTGTCCTTCTCCACGATAGGAGAAGGTGGCTGAGCGAAGCGAAGTCGGTTTACCCCGTGAAATTCAGCTTGCTGAATATTTCATTGGGGATGAGGCAGATTATAAAAATTATACTCACTGTATATGAGTTCTGCATAATAGAGTGTTTTT
>JAUSOT010000217.1 GCA_030656075.1 Candidatus Cloacimonadales bacterium | reverse complement strand
AACTTCAGGATTGGAAGTACCAACCACACCAACATTATTATATACAGTAACGTTGGACATCATTGATCCTAATGCAACAGCAGGATTATCATGGAATTCTTCTGATACGGCCATTTATGATTCATCAGGAAACGGCGTATTAGTTCTTGAACTCCTTGGTGGAGATGATTCTCCTCTTCCTGTAAATCTTTCTTCCTTCACTGCCGAATACGATGATACTCCAATTCTGTATTGGACGACTCAATCCGAATCGGATAATCTGGGCTGGAATCTATACCGCGGTTTATTTGAAAATGGTTATGACCCGGAAAACTTCATCCAGATCAACTCCGAACTGATCCCCGGCATGGGAAATTGCACAATACCTACGGATTATTCATTTGTTGATGAATATCCTGTAGTCGAAGGATCAACCTATTGGTATTGGCTGGAATGTGTCAGCACAACCAATCAATTAGCTTTCTTCGGCCCAGTACCGTTAGAAATTCCGATCGTGGGAGAAATACCTGTAGTCATGCTTGAAACTTTTATGAATCCTAACTATCCGAATCCATTCAATCCCAGCACCCTGATCAACTTCAATATTGAAGAAGGAGAGAAAGGAACACTGACTATCTTTAACATCAAAGGACAGGTGGTATTACAAGAGAAATTTGAAGCAGGCCAATACAACTATGAATGGAATGCCAAAGGCTGTACTTCAGGAGTCTATTTCTACAGACTGCTTACACCCAGCAAAGACATCACCAAGAAAATGCTCTTAATGAAATAGTACCGCAAACATCCTGTTTGCGATAGATCAAAGCCCCGAGAAATCGGGGCTTTTTGTTTTCACTTTGCCACATCCGTGTCTGGTCATAGTTTGAGAGTGAAAGAAACTTTCGCAAAGCAGCTTTGGGAAAGTAAAATATTCCCTTCCAAAGCTTATCTTCGTGCGTTTCTTGTGTATGAAGATTCGGAAGGATAATAGCTGTTCAAATAATATCTAATATCGAACACGGGATATCCAGAGATAAAAGAAGAGTTTTAAAAAGTGCTAAGCTGGAAGAATTATATGAGAAGCGCTTACAGGGTTCAAAATTCTTTTCTTCCCCCTAAATAGGGGGATCGAGGGGGTTGATTCTGTTGCCAGATGTTTTGCCGGATCGTCCCGATCTGGAATTATTGAGTGATGGTTTTCGAGACGAAAACAAGAAACAATGCGGACTCCTCGGGAAGAGAAGTCCAACTTTCAAAATAAAGAGTGAAATTGTGTTTAAAGAAATAAATCCGCTCCCCTCTTGATTTGAAGAGGGGCTGGGGGAGTTTAAATATCCAAGATCCAGCACGGAATATCCAAGTAGGAAGGGAAGATGAAAGCAACCTTAAAAGTGCTAAGCTGGAAGAATTATGTGAAAGAA
>JAUSOT010000176.1 GCA_030656075.1 Candidatus Cloacimonadales bacterium | reverse complement strand
TAAAAGCCTGCGGAAAATTCCACAGGCTTTTTCTATATTTCAAACCGCTCCGAAGGTTCTCAATAGTAATAAATCTCGACCGTCTGTCAATTGGAAGAATTCCAGCGATCGCTTTTCTGTGAAAAGCCGACGCATCGTTCGGAAGGTCAATATTCTCAATCCATTTTCACCGTCACATACTGGTAATTTCCGGCTGAAGTTTTAATGTAAAAAAGCACCACATCGCTTTCCAGTGCTTTTGTGATTTTGTTGAAATCCTTTACACTTTCCACTTTCTGTTGATCGATCTCCAGAATGATATCGCCAACTTTCAGTGAAGAAGATGCAGCCGGAGTGTTCGGCTCGACACTGATGATGATCACACCTTCATTTGTATCGATTTTATAGCGTTGAGCAAAATCTCCGTTGCGCGGTTCTACCTTCAGTCCCAGTTTATTAGATTCATTTACCTCGGTTTCCCGTATAGTCTCAGATTCATCTCCCGGTTTGGGAACGAGTGTGACTTCTAAAGTTTTTTCCTTTTTATCCCGGATGATCTTGATCGGATATTTAACCCCGATTTCACCATTCGCAATCAGGATGCGAAATTTTGCCACATTCTCGATTTCTTTATTATCGAAGGCGAGGATCACATCTCCCCTTTTTAATCCGGCATCTTGGGCTGGAGTATTTTCTTCCACTTTTGTGATCAACACTCCCTTCACTTTATCGAGGTTCAAACTGGCCCGCAGGTCAGAATCGATATCTTGCGGTAAAATGCCGATATAGGCACGGACAACCTGTCCTTTTTCCATTAAGTCGCTGGAAACTTTTTTTGCCATATTTACAGGAATGGCAAAGCCGATACCGACATTGCCACCGCTGGTACTGGTGATAGCTGCATTCACTCCGATAACTTCACTTTTCAAGTTTAATAGTGGTCCACCTGAGTTGCCCGGATTTATAGCCGCATCTGTTTGAATGTAATCTTGATAAATCGGAGAGCCGGAACCAAAATTCAGGTTTGCTCTTCCCGTGGCAGAGATCACCCCAACAGTAACCGTACGTTCCAAACCAAGCTGACCAAATGGATTTCCGATAGCTATTGCCCAGTCACCGATTTCGATATCATCCGAATTTCCCAATTTTACGATCGTGATATCTTCCTTTTTTTCCACTTCGATCTTGATAACTGCCAGATCCGATTCCGCATCTAAACCAACGATCTTTGCAATATATTGAGCTTTATCGGCTAAAGCAACCGTGATTTTCCCATCCTGTCCTGCCTGAACAACATGGTTATTGGTAAGAATGTAAACTTCCTTTCCCTCGCGTTTAAAGATGAACCCGCTGCCCATAGCCATAGCTTTGCGTGGCTGTATTTGGGGTGGATTGGGAAAGAAATATTTAAAAAAATCGTCATTAAAAGGCAATTGTCCACGAGCATTATATGATTGTTCATATTCCACCTGGATATTTACCACCGATTCACGAATATTTTTCACCACTTCCACAAAGGGACTTTTTCCTTCGGAAGTTACCGGGTATTGTGCCTGCAAATTTACTGCGGCAAAACTGATCAAGATCAGCACTATTGACCAAATTTTAATTTTCATAGCTGCCTCCAATTTTCTATCATTTTCTTTGGAAAAATTTAAACTTATCAAATAATATAAGCAACCTCCAATTACTATTTACACATTTATAAAGCCTTTTTCATAATCCATAACTTATTGTAATAAAATAAGTTAAAATCCTTAAAAACATCTTGATTACCTCCTAACAGGTAATTTTCGCTAACACCTTATTACTTTTGAAATTGACCTCATCCGCCTCATCCCCAATGAAATATTCAGCAAGCTGAATTTCACGGGGTAAACCGACTTCGCTTCGCTCAGCCACCTTCTCCTATTGAGGAGAAGGATAAGAACTTATAGCTTTATTGCTCACTTCTCCCTCTCCCTTGGAGAGGGCTGGGGTGAGGCAGGTTGTGCTAAAAAACACCCTATTATGCAGAACTCATTTTTTTCAAAACACACTCTAAATTTGCTGAAACTTAAATCAATTCGATTCTCTGAAATGTCAAGAAAGAAAAGAAAAGAAAGAGAAGAAAGCAGAGAGCAAAGTGCAAAGAGTAGAGAATTTTCCAACCCGAAGTTAGAAATATTGCAAGAAGGTTTCGGAAAGTAACTCAATAGATTTCATCCGTATCTATCCGTGAAAATCCGCGGCAATAATAGAAGCAAAGCTGAAAGAAATTCAAGAGATTCTTCGTGGGCTAAGCTAATAGAATCCTCAGAAAGACGGTTTTGGGTTGTGTTGCGGTGAGATTTCGATGGCTAAAGAAACGACCGTTCGGAAGATTTCAATCTTCAATTTTCAATCTTCAATCTTCAATCTTCAATTTTCAATCTTCAATTTTCAATCTTCAATCTTCAATCTTCAATCTTCAATTACATACCGTTCTCAACTCCTATGAAACACAACCGTAATTACTTTCTTTACAAGCACATAAAATTTTATGCTTTCATGCTTCAAAAATGGATTATACTCTATTCGGGATAGATATCAAAATAATTTGAACCTTCACCAGTAATAAAATCATCAGCATGAAAAACCAAGCTCAAGTACGGGGTTAATACCACCAGTGTTGAAACGGTCTTAACTGCATAAACTTTATTGATTTCATTCTA
>JAUSOT010000169.1 GCA_030656075.1 Candidatus Cloacimonadales bacterium | reverse complement strand
GTATAACCAACGTGTTTGGGATGGAGACGGAAACGGAACAGCTATTATCGACATTGGTCCTTACGAGTTCGGTTCTCCGGCTTTCGGAGGAATCGAAGGAGTAACTTACAATCCCACAACTGGTGATCCAGTAGATTATGTTTTGATCACAATAAATAACGAACCAGGAGAATTTACTTTTTCCGATAGTGTCGGTTGTTACGAATACAAACTTCCTGCAGGAGTTTACGATGTTTATGCCGAGCGCGTTTTCTACGATGATGCTATCGAATATCAGATCGAAGTGATCGATGGTGAGTTTACACAACTTGATATTCCGATGACCCAGCCAGTCGGAGTGGAAGAACATGAAATCCCTCACAACGCATCTCTCATCTCTCACCTCTCAAATTATCCTAATCCGTTTAATCCATCGACGACGATCAGATTTGAAACCACGAATTTACACGAATTGCCACGAATTGAAATTTATAATTTGAAAGGTCAGAAGGTGAAGCAGCTTGTCAGCGATCAGCTATCAGCCGGTCAGCATTCTGTAGAATGGAACGGTACTGACGGCAACAACAAATCAGTTGCTTCCGGGATTTATTTCTATAAGATTTCAACCGGCAAGGATACTGATATGCGAAAAATGTTGCTGCTCAAGTAAATCTAACCTTCGGAAGGTTGTGGAACTTCTTGTTTTCTCGACCTTCCGAACGGTTTATTAGGGATAGTTCTCTACCCGCATTCTTAAAAAATGCGGGTAGAGACTTTTTGCTCAAATAAACATGAGTTTTTTAAATTTATAGATATTAGGGAAAATTTTTAAAAATCAAGATTGAAAGATAATCGAATAAATATATTAATTTAGCTTTGTACTTGACAAATATTATCGTACTTTGAAATACGTGTAATTGATTATGTAAAAAAATATTTTTTACAAAAGGAGATTATATGAAAAATAGTTTAAAACTATTGTTGGGATGTATAATTATTGCATCTGTTTTACTTTCTGCTTGTGCTCCCCCACCGCCTCCCGTTACAAATGATCAATTGAAAATGGCTGAACAGGAAGCAATTGCCGAAGAACAAAAAGCCGATGCCTTGCAAGCTGAATGTAATGCCCTGGAAGCAGAAGCAGCCGCCAAACAGGCTCAAGTTGATGATATGAATCGTTACAAACAAGAATTAGAAGCTAATAAATAGGAGGACACATGAAAAAATATATCTTAATTTCCCTCATAGTTTTGTTAGTGATCCCAGCCATATTAACCGCCAGTGTTGCTTATCTTTCCGAAGATGAATATAAGAAATTGAATAAAAAGGAACGTCTGGCATACTGGGAAGATCTGGAAAATGATCTGGCTATGCTGCAGCAAAGAAAAGCCGACGCTATTGCCCTGCAGGAAGAATATTCTGCCTGCGTTTTAGAACAGCAGGATAAAATCACTGCCCTGAATAATGAATATGAAGCAACCTACAACAGCATCTTGGCTATGTTGAGCGTTCCCAAAACTGAAGTTCCTATGATCAACGATAAAATCCAATATTACAACAAAGAGATCAGCAATTGGGAAACGATGTCTGATAATGAACTTTGGAAAGCAAAAAAGACTGTTCGTGAGTTGATCGCTGAATACAAAGAATACCGTGCAGATAGCGAATCAAAAGTTCCTGATTACCGCCAAGATTTTTCTGACCTGGATAACAGAATTGCCAACCTGGAAAAAAGTTTGGATAATGCCAAGCCGAAATATTATGAAGACACTTACACTATCGTTAAAGGTGACTGGCTTTCCAAAATCGCCAGTTACAGTTTCATCTATAATGACATGTCTAAATGGCCAATCATCTATAGAGCAAACAGAGATCAGATCAAAGACCCGAACCTGATCTATCCGGATCAAGTCATCAAAATTCCTCGCGGTCTTCCTTATGAATGGAAAGTGTACAAAGGTGAATGCCTGTGGAGAATTGCCAGCTATCCGGAAGTTTATAACAATGCTACTAAATGGCCCATGATCTACAGAGCAAACAAAGATAAAATCAAAAATCCTGACTTGATCTATCCAAATCAGATTTTCCAAATTCCAAGAGATTAAAATCTGAAAATATCAGTGGAAAGCCTCTTTTCATTTGGAGAGAGGCTTTCTTTTCGGTTACATCATTGAATAGATACAAAATACTTCTAATTCTTGTTACATCTGCAATTATTGCTATAACTCACTTCTTCGTCAGTCCATATCGCTTTTTTTCCTACGACTATGACCTGAAATTGGGAGAGATTGCCGAACAGGATATCATTGCTTCTTTTGATTTCTACATATATAAAAACACTGAAACTCTGGTGACCGAGCAGGACAAAGCAGCTGCCAAAGTGCAGCCGATCTATAAAGTGTCGGAAAATCTCAAATTCAATGCTCAGAAAAACCTTGATTTCATCATTCAACACTTTGTACTAACTAACGAAACAGATGCTGGGAGCATTAGGGATAAATTGCAGCAAAATGGGTATAAACTTTCTTTACCCGGTATCGAATATTTGATGAAATCTGAAAATCGTTTACGCATATATAATTATTTAACAGAAGAACTTGATACTATTTTCAATATCGGAATTTATCCTGATAATTATCGCTATCAAAAAATCAAGATTGCCAAAATCAACCGCATTACTGAATATGAGCTTAAGAGACTTTATTCCCTGGAAGAAGCAAAGAATAAACTTATTTCCAAAGCAGGTTCGGAATTGGACAAACAGATCGTTACAGAACTGGCTAACATTATTCTGATTCAAAATATAGTTATTGATAACGATATGACCGAACTGGAAAAACAGAAAGTTCGTGAAAAAGTGCCGTTGACGATTGGTAAAGTACAAAAAAATGAAATGATCATTGAGAAAAACCAGAAAGTCACCGCCACAGAACTTCTCAAGCTGGATTCATTAGTACGCGCTCAAAAAGAACATCAAACATTGAATCAAGGACTGGAACTGATCCTTTCTTCAATTGGTGTTTTTATCGTCTCTGTTTTTATCCTGATCAGTTTTTTCTATATTTTGCTGCTTTTTTACCCGCCAAATTTATCCTCAAATCCCAGATTAATTGTACTGCTGAGCAGTGTATTAGTATCGATTTTACTCACAATTTTTATTAATAATATTCTAAAAATACCGTCCCTCCTCATACCCTACAGTTTCACGGTCATGTTAATTGCTATTATCTTCTCACCACATGTCGGCATCATCTACAATTTTATAATATTGTTATTCGTCACGCTATTTTTGAATTGGAGTTTTTTCAATCCGTTTATTATGTGTTTAGCTACCCTGGGTGGAATAATAGCCATTAAAAGCATGAAGAAAAGGTTGGAGTATTATCCTCTGCTGCTTTATCTGATTGTGTCCTATTTTATTGTGATCACAGCGACTGCACTTGTGAAAAACGAAAACATTATCATTTATTTATGGCATATCCTCTACATTGTGATCTCGATCATCTTTTCTGTTCTGGGATTGATTTTGATCACTCCTGTGGTGGAACGCAGGCTGAATATGGCTACCAAACAGATTCTGCTGGAACTGCTTGATTTTGACAATCCTTTATTAAAAAAGATGTCGTTGGTTACACCCGGCACCTATCATCATTCTTTGATAGTGGGAAATCTGGCGGAAAGCGCTGCCGAAGGAGTGGGAGCGAATCATCTTCTGGCTCGTGTGGGAAGCTACTATCATGATATTGGGAAATTGGATAATCCTGATTTTTTCATAGAAAATAATCCTGATGCAACTAAATTGCATGATGAAATGCTGGCTAATGAAAGCGCCATGATCATAAAAAATCACTTATCAAAAGGTATCGCTTTGGCAAAAAAATCACGACTCCCTAAACCAGTCATAGAAATTCTCCAGCAACATCACGGCACCAGTTTGATCAGGTATTTTTATAACAAAGCCCAGGAAACCAACCTGGATATAAATGACGAACAGTTCCATTACAATGGCCCAAAACCGCAGACAAAAGAAGCTGCCATAGTTATGATCGCCGACATAGTTGAATCTACTTCCAAATCTCTGGATGATTTTTCGGAAGACGTCATTCAGAAAGTTCTGGATGATACCATAAATAACCTTATCAAAGACGGTCAGTTGGATGAAGCTCCTCTTACTTTGCGGGAACTGGATACAATAAAAAAATATATGCTGCCGATCTTGATGGGAGTGTACAGGAAAAGACTTGAATACCCAGAATAATTCCGAAAATCCAGAAAATCCAGGTGGAAATAAATCAGTCATTCTCGATAATCAAAGTGAAATAGATATTGAAGATAACCTATTTGAATCTCTATTCGAATTTGTTATTCAACAGGAAGGTCACCCGGAAGACACTTTTGTAAATCTTGTACTTGTCTGCGATGGATTTATTAAGCAATATAACCGGCAATATCTGGGTCGGGATGAACTTACAGATGTTATTTCATTCAGCGCAGAAGTGCCTGGTATTCACTTTCTGGGAGATATTATCATTGACACCAAAGTAGCCGAAAAACAAAAAGAAAATAGAACGATAGGTGAAGAGTTACAAATACTCTTCCTGCATGGTTTGCTGCATCTTTTAGGCTAT
>JAUSOT010000156.1 GCA_030656075.1 Candidatus Cloacimonadales bacterium | reverse complement strand
GAAACTGAAATTTTTGGCAATGAGGAAAAAGTTATAATGAGTGATATCATTAGTAATCTCAAAATAGAGAAACTGGTTTATCAAGGATACGGGCTGGGATTTGCAGATTCCAACCCGGTTTTTGTTTTGAATGCTGTTCCGGGAGATGTGGTGGATGTGCAGATTGATTATAAAAAAGGCAAATCGCGTTTTGCTTCGATAAAAAATATTATACAAACATCACTTCAGCGAATCGAACCCGGCTGTGAAGTTTTTGGAGATTGTGGCGGTTGCGACTGGCTGAATCTACATTACGAAACTCAACTGGAAGCTAAAAACGAAATAGTCAGTGAGATTTTCAGGAACGTTCCGATTGTTGAAACCAGGAAAATAATCGCGTCCACTCAGCAGTTTCATTATCGTAATAAAAGTTACTTTCCCATTTCCGAAAGCGGGGGAGAGCCGGTTATCGGCATGTTTGCACGTAACTCGCATGATGTTATTACACATGAACAATGCAGATTGCAACCACAAATCTTCGATGAAATTATTACGGGATTTATCTCTTATCTCAAAGCCTCTCATATTTCGATCTATAATGAAAAAACCGGCAAGGGAACAGCCCGACATCTGGGCATCAGATATTCGGAAATCACCGGAGAGATAATAATTATATTCGTTACGAAAACCAGGAAAATTCCCTTCACAAACCAGTTGGTGCGTGTTCTCACTCAGAAATTTCCTCAAATCGTCGGGATCGTTCAGAATATAAATCCGAATAGAACAAATGTAATTTTGGGCGATGATGGAAAAATTCTGTTTGGCCGAGATCATATTTTCGAGCAAATAGGGCAGAAGATGTTCAAACTGAATTATAAATCTTTCTTTCAAGTGAATTCAAAAATTGCCGAGAAGATGTATGAATTTGTGAAATCTTATCTGATACAAAGTAAGAATATAATCGATGCCTATTGTGGTGTTGGCTCTATAGGAATTTACGTTTCTGACATTGTAGAAAACGTTACTGGGATTGAAAATAACCAAAATGCAGTGGAAGATGCCAGAAAAAATACAAATTTGTGCAAGCAGAACAATTGCCGCTTCCTGGTGGGAAATGTTGAGGATGTTTTACCAAATCTGGAAGAGAATTTTGACACGATAATCTTCGATCCTCCTCGTAAGGGATTGGATGGTAAGATAATTTCAGCTATTCCAGGATATACAAGCAAGATCATCTACATAAGTTGCGATCCCAC
>JAUSOT010000214.1 GCA_030656075.1 Candidatus Cloacimonadales bacterium | reverse complement strand
ATGACCTTGTGATCACGAGGGATTTCTGGGACTCGACTTAAAAATTCGGTTTTCTACCAATTATCTAAACCGAAGACTTGAGTTGAGAACCGGAATTGTCATTAGTCATTGGTGAACTGGGCATTGGTTATTGGTGAATTGAACATTTGCCAGCCTGCGGCTGATATGAGATTTCAGACTTCAGATGTCAGATTTTCGGATTATTGTTTGATTAAAATTTTGAAATTTTAATTTGCGGGAGTTGGTTTGAAAATATTGCATCAAAAGGGAGTTATTAATGAGTTTCTTTTATAATTCTTGTAGCATCTCAGGTAGAAAATCGGTAAGAAATGAAGACTTCATTTTAGTTCCGGAAATAATGAAACAATCCACAGAGGATGATAATAACATAAACAGCAGAGATCCATTATTCATTTTATGTGATGGTATTGGAGGGCACAATTCCGGCCATATAGCCAGCAAGATGTGTGCTGAGATGATAGCAGAGAATTTCTATAATTCAGCTGCTGAAATTACCGATTACAAAAATTGGTTTTCCGATATATTTTCAAAAGTAAATCAGAGAATTTTGGAACTGGGCAAGATAGCTGAAGATTATCAAAATATGGGAACAACTGTTGTCAGCTTAGTGATCAAGGATAACGTCGCATTTGCAGCTAATATAGGCGACAGCAGGTTATATCTGGCCTATCAGGATCGAATTATTCAGATAACAGAAGATCATTCACAAGTCTGGAAATTATACAAAGCCGGCAGGATCAGAAAAAACGATCTCATCAGAATTCCCGGCAAGAATATCATTACTAAAGCAATTGGTATAGATGCAGATGTTGAACCTGATTTTTACAAGTTTGAGCTTCCTGAAAAATACATTATATTAATGTGCAGTGACGGGCTAACGGATGTAGTCATAGATACAGACATTAAGACAGAAATTTCCAGAGCTGAAAATCTGGAAGAAATAATCGATAATCTTTATTCGTTGGCATTGCATAATAGAAGTAATGACGATATCTCGATGATTATTGTTTCCAATTATTTGGAATAGCCATAAATCTCCTGCGAGTAAAAACTTCATTTTTAACCCTTGTTTCAAAACTTGCCGTATTCGCAGTTTAGTTCAGTCTATTTTTTTGTTCACCAATTGTTTGGTTGATTCTTTTGGTTTCCTGGTTTCTTCAAATAATGCTTTGATCCCGGACACATTCATACCTAAGCGAAGATCAAATTCATCCAGTAATGTTTCGATTTCACTAATAGATTTCCTATTGAAATCACAGTGATTGAGCAAATGTTCTTCAGTTTTTGAAATCAGTTCACCAACTGTATCGATCTTGGCATTAGCCAGACAACTACTGCATTTAATCGAAAATTCCAGATTATTTACTTTGATATTTAAAATTTTATTCAAGTTTTCCAGTTCTTCATAATTTGCAATTCTGGGATAAAGCGAAGATAAGGTTCGAAATGCGTTAAACGTATAATCGATTTCCTTTTCAACCAACTCCAGTTTTTTCCCATATTTCTTTCTGGAATAATTTCGATATTTCTTAATTCTTGCCGGCTTTAAATCAGCTGGAGCAGGATATGTGCTTATACTGAATGGAGAAATACCGAGTTTTCCATAACTTCTAACATAAGCCTGGAAATTTTGTAATGATAATATATCGGTATCAGAACAAATTGGATGAAATATCGGTGATATCCGCTGGGCATCCTTGGCTCCGATGCGAAAAGTGATGATTGTTCCCACATTACCGAGAACTGCGTCCAGAACAGAAGGCTTTAACTGATCGGTATATTGATGTGCCAGAGTCATGCAGAAGTTATATTTTCTTGCTTCTGCCAATAGTTCGGGAAATCTGAAATCAGCCATTAAGTGAAATTCATCCGCATACAGGAAATAGGGATTATATCTCTTTTTAGAATCACGTTTCATGATGACACTTCTGATTTTCGTTATGATCTGCGAAGCTAACAGACTGGCAGCCTGATCACCGAATCTACCCTTGCCGAGATATACTAACAGGACTTTTTTCTGGTCGATAATTTCTTCGAGATCGATCGTTCGATTTTGGCATAACATGTTCCTGAGGCATGTATCACTAATAAATCTACTGAATTTTGAGGAGATATAGGGTGCCATATTCTTCATGCTGCCTTCTGATGAATTCGATACATTCATAATTTCTTCCGAGAAAGCTTTTAGAATAATATCATCGCCCAATTTTTCCGGGGAGATCATGAATTTCAAGAAACGTTCGTCAGTATACAGCATTTTGAATAACATTAGATTTGGTATAAGGGGAGAACCATGTTGTTTTGATCCGAGCAGGATTGACAGCATTCCACGAAAATGCATTTCAAACATGGGTCCACCAGTCAATTTTAAATCATAGATCCTATCGATAAAAGCATACATGTCATCAATGATAAGATCACGCGCTAATTTATATAAATAAGGATCATCTTCATTAATTATCAAGTTATTAAAACCCACCGGATATTCATAATCCGTTGGATCAATGATGATCAGGTCATTTTTTCGTCTTTCCGGAAATGATTGCAGAACTTCTTCGATCAATGTTCCGTGCGGATCAATCACGCACACTCCCCGATCATTCTGGATATCATGATTTATCATATTCAGCATCAGGGTAGATTTTCCGGTTCCGGTTTGCCCGATAATATAAGTATGCCTGGAACGCATCGCACTATCAAGACTTATTGCTCTGGTGTCTCCATGATGTTCATTAACCCCCAATGGATAGTCTTCGCCGCTGATTCCGTAGAAGGGCGATGTTCTGGAACGATTTATATTAATGCCGGGAATATCACTTGAAGGAAGTGGGGTTCTGATAAGCGAAGTTGATTCTATTACTCCAAAAATATTTATCAGGTTTGGTGCATTAAAATTAAATAATATTTCCTTTTCAGATACTTTCTCTATATCAATGCCGCTTTTGAACAAATATTCTGAGCCCCTTTGCTGAGATCGGGTCGAAGAGTCATCAATTGCGTTTTTGATGGTTCCAATAATTGGATCCGGAATCGATTTATTACTCACCAGAAAAACCCGGGCTGCAATTGCATTGTGTGATAACATTGAAATCCTTTTCAGCGTTTCATCCAAAAGCAGATTTACTTGTTTATAAAAAATTGTTTCAACTTGAGTTGTCTGCCTTCCATGCTGCAGGTTTTCCAGTATCGTGATGTTTTTTTTCAATGATTCTTTAACTTTTTGGGGAATAGCATTCAATCCCTGAAAATGGACAATATAGTAGATTTCAGCTTTTTCATTGCCCATCAGCTCGATAAGTTCCCGCCAGGAACTGTCACTTGGAACCCAGGGGAATAAATGGGTAATGTTTATATCTTCTGATAATGCTGGATCTTTTTCTTTCTTGGATGGTTCCAGGAAACCTGCTTTCTTGGTAATGATCCCTTCGAAAAGTTCAATTGTTTCATATTTTCTTTTGATCTCGATTGTATTTTCAAATTGCTCAAATCTGATAATCTCCTGTAGTATCTTTTCATCTGTAATTAATTCAAACTGGATATAATCTAAGGTTGTTGGAATTAGTTTCCAGAGGTTTTCAGTCAGCTGACAGGAATTTTGCCTGGAAATTTCTTTTTTCTCACTTCTTCCCACAGCCAGAAAGTAGATTTCAATTTTTGCTTGTGACACATCACCATGAAGTCTATTATGGATCAGATAAACGATCTCAGACTGGTGCTGAAGTACTGATATTGAGGCCAGTAGATCAATCCATTTTTCATGACAGATTTCAGAGATACTTGTGTGCGAAGCTTTATAAGGTGAGTTCATTTTTACCAGTCTTAAAAATGTCTCAGCTGACTGGATGTTCTTTAACCTGAAGCCCGACAAAGAAATAAATTCACTTTCGGAACGTATCGTATGAGTAACAATTTTTGAAAATTCGGATTGCATAAACGCCTCCTTCCATGAAGGAATTTCCTAATCTGCAGCTAATCTTTTTGTCAATTAATTCGTTCGCTAACACAAAAATCCGTTTTTATTGTTGACATCGAAAGCCGGCAGATTAAAAAGTTGCAGGGTGAATTAGCAGAGATAAGTGACAATAAAGGTGTGATCCATATTTTTTCATTATGCAGTGGTTGCTTGAAGAAAGCGCAATTTATGGGAGAAGAACCGCCTGATTGTTTAG
Source organism: Candidatus Cloacimonadales bacterium (assembly GCA_030656075.1). Classification (GTDB taxonomy): domain Bacteria; phylum Cloacimonadota; class Cloacimonadia; order Cloacimonadales; family TCS61; genus B137-G9. Next base: position 321 of record JAUSOT010000214.1, on the reverse strand, counting down.
TATTTTGAACAGAGTGAGCTAAAGCCGTGAATGTAGAAGCAATAATCAATTGCAAAAAAAAGTTGTAGGCAAAAGAGAAAAGACTCACTCAGTGTTAAATGGCCTTCCGGCTTGTCCGGAAGGGATTTTCTGCTCTTTTTATGCTATAGAGTGTGCCAAACCTATTTGGGCTTGTTTCGGCAATTTCTGATTTGGACAATATGTAAACCTATATGCTTATAGGGCAACAAGTTACACATCCGAAACCGGAAGTTTTGTAACTTATTACAACATAATGAGTTACAAAATTTCTGCCCAACCTACCTGTTTTAGGGCTCCAAA
>JAUSOT010000092.1 GCA_030656075.1 Candidatus Cloacimonadales bacterium | reverse complement strand
CAGGTGATCGACCGGAATGTCGAAAAATCCCTGAATTTGATCTGAATGCAAATCCATCGCCACGATCCTGTCGGCGCCGGCTGTGGTAAGCAAATTTGCTACAAGTTTTGCAGTGATCGGAACTCGCGGTTGATCTTTTTTGTCGGATCGGGCATAACCAAAGATCGGGATGACGCAGTTGATTCTTTGAGCTGAAGCTCGCCGTAAGGCATCGATCATGATCAGCAGTTCCATCAGATTATCATTCACCGGATAGCAGGTTGATTGGATAATGTATGTATCAGCTCCGCGCACGTTTTCATTGATTTTCACAAATGTGTTATCATTGGAAAATTTGAAAACTTCCGCATCTCCCAGAGGAATACCAGCATACTTTGCTACCTCTTGAGCTAATTCAATATTTGAATTTCCGGTGAAAATTTTTAACCTGGAAAACATAGACTATTCTTCGGTAACCTTCTCTTCTTTGCCTTCAGCAGCAGATAATGCTTCCTGCAAGACTTCCTTATATTTTTCGATGATAATTTTCTCAACCATGTTTCTGGTTTCTGTGTTAATTGGATGGGCAATGTCCCTGTATTCACCCGTGCTCACACGACGACTGGGCATAGCAACAAAAAGGCCATTCTCACCTTCGATAACTTTGATGTTCCGGATAATGAAGGCATCGTCTATCACGATATTGACAAATGCTTTTAGCTGATTGCTTTCTCTGATAAATACTTTTACATCGGTAATGTTCATCTTGAACTCCTTTTAATGGTTTTTGTAATGCAATTCCAATATTTTTTTTTGCTAAAATATTCCGAAAATTTTTCTGCTATTTCTCTATTCGGACAAAATCCGATCATGGTCGCTCCACTGCCGGAAAGCATCGCTTTCACAGCGCCATTTTCTCGCATAAAATCCAAGGTTGCTTGAATATCGGGAAAAAGCCGACAAATTCCTGATTCTAAAGCATTGTAGCAATACTCCATCTTTCCTGTTTCCAGTAGAAATTTCCAATTCTCATTTTCCTTTTCCGGGATTACTACGGCTTGATAGGCTTCCTGGCTGGAAATTCCAAAACCCGGATTTACCAGGAAAATATTATCGATATCAATGTCCTGAATTTCCCGGATCTTTTCTCCACGCCCTTCACCGAGGGCGGTTCCGCCTTTTAAGAAAAAATTGATATCACTGCCAAATTCCCGGGCAATTTTGTGCTGATCTGCTTCCGTTAAATTCAATTCCCAGAGATCATTTAAAGCAAGAATAGTATGAGCAGCATTACTGCTGCCGCCACCCAGCCCCCCTGAAACAGGAATGTTTTTTTCCAATTTTATGACGACGCCATTATTCACATTATATTTTTCTTGTATAAAGATCGCGACTTTGTAAATCAAATTTTTTTTAAGACTTACAAACTCCGTGCCTGACAAAATCCGGATACCCCTATTTTTTGTCAAAGTAAAATTTAGGTGATCGTAAAGCTCTATTTCAGAAAAGATTGTCCTGATATTGTGATATCCGTCCGGTCTCTTGGAAAGAACGTCAAGAAAGAGATTTATTTTTGCGGAAGATCTTCTTGGAACGCTTCTTTTCTTGCTCTTTTCCATAATAGTAATAATAATAATAATTATACTCGCTGCTGCTGTAATAGCTTTGCGGCATAATGCCATTAATAACGGCACCGGCAATTTTCACATCGATATTTTCCAGGAGTTCTTTAGCCCGTTTGATCACATTTTTATCTGCTTGGCCAACTTGT
>JAUSOT010000072.1 GCA_030656075.1 Candidatus Cloacimonadales bacterium | reverse complement strand
TGCTCGATGCCGCCGATATATTGATCGACCGGCAGCCAGTAATCCGCTGCTGCTTTTTCAAACGGCATTTTATCGTTGTGCGCATCGGCATAACGGGCAAAATACCAGGAACTATCTACGAAAGTATCCATTGTGTCGGTTTCTCTTTTGGCTGGTCCGCCGCATTTCGGACAGGTGGTATTCACCCATTCAGGAACACTCAACAGTGGATTCTGAGTTGTTTTTCCCAATACAACGTTATCGGGCAGCAGCACCGGCAGGTCTTCATCTGGAACCAGAACTTCACCGCATTTATCGCAGTATATGATCGGAATGGGATTTCCCCAATAACGTTGGCGGCTCACTCCCCAATCCCGCAGACGATAGGTGATGGTTTCTTCACCCATACCGTTTTCGTTCATCCAATTGGAAATGACTTTTTTGGATTCAACGCTTTCCATGCCGTCGAATTGAGCAGAATTGACCAGTATTCCCGACTCGATGTAAGCTTCTTTCATTTCTTCCAGAATTAAAGATTTCTCGGGATTCTGAATGACTATCTTGATGGGAATGTCATACTTTTTGGCGAATTCAAAATCACGCTGATCATGAGCCGGAACAGCCATCACAGCACCGGTTCCGTAATCCATCAGCACGTAATTCGTTACCCATATCTGCACTTTCTCGCCGTTCACCGGATTGATGGCAAATCTACAGCTGAAAACACCTTCTTTAGTCGTATCTTCAGCCGAGCGGGTAATTTTATCTTCATTGATCACTTTATCGCAGAACTTGATAAATTCTGAATCTGCCGGTTCAGCTTTCAGCCAGCGGGAAACCAGTGGATGTTCGGGCGGCAGCGCCATGAACGTGCAACCGAAAATCGTATCCGGTCTGGTCGTGAAGACTGTGATGATATCATCTTTGCCTTCCAACTTGAAGTGGATGTTCGTGCCAAAACTCTTGCCGATCCAATTGGTTTGCATGGTTTTCACACGCTCCGGCCAATCGATCACGCCGCTGAAATCCAGCAGTTCATCGGCATATTTAGTGATGCGGAAGAACCACTGCTCCAGTTCTTTCTGACGCACAGTGCTTTCGCAGCGCCAGCAGGTTCCATCTTCCACCTGTTCGTTGGCCAGTACTGTCTGACATTTGTCACACCAGTTTACAAAACTGCTTTTTTTGTAAACCAGTCCGTTCTCATACATTTTTTTGAAAAACCACTGTCCCCATTTGTAATAATCGGGACGGCAGGTGGAAACTTCCCTTTCCCAATCCAGCCCAAAGCCGATCATATCAAATTGTCCTCGCATAATATCGATGTTTTCTTCGGTGGTCTTTTTGGGATGAGAATTATGCTCGATCGCGAAATTCTCGGCCGGCAAACCAAAAGCATCATAACCCATGGGCTGCATCACGTTATAGCCTTGAGTCAGCTTATAACGCGTGATCGCATCGCCAATGGAATAGTTGGACACATGTCCCATGTGCAAAGCTCCGGAAGGATAGGGGAACATACTCAACACGTAATATTTAGGCTTTTCAGATTTGTTTTCGGGATTGAAGATCCTCTTTTCCCGCCAGATCTTCTGCCATTTTTTTTCTATTATATCAAATGGATATTCCATTTTATTTCTCCTGATTTTTGATATTTTTCCGGTTTAATGATAAAATTGTTATTTTCCCCACCAGGGGAGTAAAAGCAGGAGGGTTTTGGAATTGAAGATTGGGTTATTGAAAATTGAATAATGTGAATTTGAAATTTGGTTCATTTTCATTTTTTTCCTCCTTTTTTATTTGGTTGTCACTTTTGGCAGGAAACAATTTCGGTCAAATAATTTTTGTATTCCAACACAAAGCCACAGAGACACGGAGAGCACAGAGAATAAAAGAGCTAACCGTAAATTGCAGGACATGACTTCTTAAGAACTGCTTAAATTTATGTTATTGAGGTATCTTTCACCAGTAGCCGACGAAGCAATCTCAACTAATTTAAAACAAATAGCTTGCAAACAAATTAACCGGTTTTTAATTTTGGCAGTGAATTTATTAGAACAAGGAGGAAATTATGTTCAAATATTTCAATAAACGCATTAAACTCTTTTCGATCTGGGATATCAAATTAGCTCAAATCGTAGCCATGTGTGTAATGATCGTTCTAATCAAACTGATCCCGCAGATCACAGATTTAAGATTCAGATGGTATATCCTCATCGGCGTAGTTTGCGCTATCAGGCCGATCTATGTGATGTTTATTAAGAAGGAGAAAGTTTAATTCGAGAGAGTTTCTGCTAACTTTTTTTGAAAACATTTTGTAAAACGATTGCCTTGGTCTTTTATGTAATTTTGGATTGATCGAGTAATTCAAAGCTTCTTCAATAAGATTCGCAAACAGGCTGTTTGCGGTACTTATCTTGTAATCAACATTTCCTCTTTTTTGCTTTTGATCACGATGGAAACTTCTATTTTATGTTTCTTGTTCCCAATCCCCTGATTGGGAACGCAATATTACATCAAAGCCCACTTTGACCTGGCACTTCGAAACAGGGGTTTCGATTCATGATTAGTTCCCAAAGAGGCTTTGGGAACCAGATTCGAAAATCGGTCACCTTGACCGATTCAACACGTTCAAGAGTGAACGTGATACATTACCTTGTTATCAGCATTTCTTCTTTTTTACTTTTGATTACTATGGAAACTTCGTTCGGAACGCAGATTATGGGCAGAGCATCACTCCAACCCTGTTGCACACAATATTGATGTGCACAGGTATTCTGTTTCATTCGAACTTTATTTTTGGCAATTTCCACCTGGATGCCGTCGTCCACATCAATAATCTGTGGTTCACTCAAAGAATACGTTCCAATCAATTTATTATGATAATGGATTTCAACCTTTTTCGTGGTGAGAGCGGATTTCATGTTGATCAGCATCAATCCTGAGATCACGAGCAATATAGCGATCAAGAATATATCGGGAGTTGTGAAGAGTTTCAGGATGTTTTTCATACGATAATAGGAGTTCTTTTTTCCTTATTCTCCCCCTTTGGAAGGGGGGAAAAAGGGGGTTTGCTATAACCAGTCTTAGACTTAATAAACTTTATCATACAAAAATCAATTCCTGTCTTATAAAATCCCTCTTGTCCCAAAATACTTCGGGACATTTTCCCCTTTCAAGGGGAGCAAATTTAGAATCTTCCATAAATCACTTTGCCGCAGGCTGGACATTTTCCGTTTAGAATACGAGATTTGATGTAGTATTCTCTTTCAATCAGGAGTGAACTACATTGCGGGCAATATGTGTTATGGTCAGTCAGCACATTTCCCAGATAGACGTAAGAAAGCTTTTTGGTAGCGATTCGCTGGGCTCGTTCCAATCTTTCCAACGGTGTGGGAGGATTGGTCATCTTGTAGGTGGGATAATAACGTGAAAAATGCAGTGGAATTTCCGGATCAACGGATTCCATGAAATCAACCAAACGATTGATATTTTCCTCCGAATCGTTTTCATCGGTGATCAGCAAGTTCGTGATTTCTATATGACAATTTTTTGCAGCAGTGCGGATGGTTTCCAGAACAGGCTTCAATTTACCGCTGCAGATATTTTTGTAGAAGTCATCATCCATCGATTTCAGATCGATGTTCATGGCATCGATATAGGGGAGAAGCTCCTGCAAAGGCTCTTGATTTATAAATCCGTTTGTAACGAGAACGATTTTTAGATTGTTTTCCTGCAAAATCTTGGCAGCATCCAGGATGAATTCGAACCAGGTGAACGGCTCTGTGTAGGTGAAAGCAACAAAATTGCAGTTTTGTTTTTTGCAGATTTGCACAATTTCCTGAGGAATTACATCTCGAGTTGGAACTTCCTGCTGACTGGAAGTGTAATTCTGGCAAAACGCGCAGGAGAAATTGCAGGAATTTGGTCCCAAAGACAAAATTGTAGAACCCGGATAAAAATGATAGAGTGGTTTTTTCTCCATCGGATCCAGACTGATGGACATGGTTTTGCCATAATTTGCAGCGTACAAAATTCCATCTACATTCAGTCGGGATTGGCATTTGCCTTCCTCGTCCAGATCAATTATGCAGAAATGTGAACAGAGCAGGCATTGAACCTTTTGGTTAGTTAATTTTTTATAATATTTTGCTTCCGTCATTTTCGACCTCATCCCAACCTTCTCCTATCGAGGAGAAGGAGAACAACCGTTGAAACGGTTCCTAAAAAAAAATTACATCCATTTTGTTCCCACGACTGAAGTCGTGGGCTTGATTTTGATGTTTTTTTCATTTTCCTATTCAGCCCACGCATTTATTCGTGGGGATAAATCAACACAAAATAAGTAATTAACCATTTTAATAGTTTCCTATTTTATATATTTCTCCAATCTCTCCAAATGCATCTTAAGACTATCGGCATTATTTTCCAAGGTGTGTTTCGCATTCATTCCCATTTGTTTCGTTTTGGTCATTTCACCGTACAACTTCAAAATGTCATCGTTCAGAATATCTTTATTCGAAACGATAATACCATTATTTTCCAATAATCTATCAACTGAATCGCGACAAGAGGTATAGTAATTACCAATGATCATTGGAGTGCCGTAGAAAGCAGGTTCCAGTGGATTATGCCCACCATAATTAAAGAAACTTCCACCTACGATAGCAAGATCTGCCAAAGCATAAAATGTATTCAAAATCCCCATTTCATTCACCAGCAGGATTTCGGGAACATCCTTCAATTCCGAATATAATTTGTAATCATGATTTTTAAGAAGTTCTTTCAATTCAGGATTGCGATGCAGATGCCGCGGTACAATTATCACTTTCAATTTGGGAATCGTTTTTTTCAATTCAGGTAAGATTTTCAGAAGTAATTTTTCTTCTTTGGGACGGCTGCTGCCCCAGACAAGCACAAAATCCGTTTTGGAATATCCAAGTTCCTTGCGAAGTTTATTCTTATCGTATCTTGGTTGATCTATGCAGAATTTAAGGTTGTGAGCATTAACGACATCATTGAATTTAAGAGTTTTAAACTTCTGCGCATCTTTCTCAGATTGCGCATTCACAGCATTCACAGCTTTCCAAACAGGTTTCCAGAAAATTCTCAGATTTTTATATTTAGGAAAGGAACGGTCAGAAATTCGACCATTAACGATCACAACCGGAATTTTTCTTTTTTTGGCAATTCGTAGCATGTTGGGCCAAAATTCAGTTTCTACTAAAATTATCAAAGTTGGATTAATACTTTTAAAAAGCCGTTTCATGATGAATCCAACATCGAAAGGCAGGAATACGGTTGTTAATTTTGGACTTACCGATTTGGCTGTTTCCTGACCGGTTTTGGTCATGGTGGAAAGCAAGAAATCCGTGTGATTGTATTTGTTGAGAAGTTCATTGATCAGTGTTTTAACTGCATTCACTTCTCCTACGGATGCGGCATGGATCCAGACACATTTTTCAAAGCGATGCTTGGTTTTGCCAAATCTTTCTTTTCTTTCCCGTCCTTTGAATTTGAGAAAAAGGAATGGAACTGAAATTACAAAAACTAACCACGAGATAAATCGATAAATTATCATTAATTTCCTCTAAATTAAAATCTTAGCTGCACCTGAACCTTGCGAACGGTCGTAGAACCTTCGCAACGGTTCATGCTATAAAAAGATCCATACTTCCGAAATCTTTTCGAAGGTTTTTACACACCCCGCAGCTAAAGCTGCACCCCTCTCAAGAGGGGAATTAACCATTCGGAAGGTGAATAAAACGAGCTATTCATACTTTTCAATTAATTGAAAATAGATGTCGTCATCGACCTTGCTGACCATCACTTTCACTTTGTTGGTCAATTTATAGATCACTCCGGCAGAGCGTCCGCTGAACATCATGTAGCGTTCATCATATTCCAGGTAATCACCTTTGATGCTGCTGATCGGGACAACTCCCGTAACAGGGTAGCGGTCGAGTTCCACGATCAAACCGGAAGGCTTCAAACCAACGATCAATCCGTCGTATTCTTCTCCCAGTTTTTTTCTCATGAAGATGAGCTTGTTTTTCATTTCTACTTCACGTTCCGCTTCATCTGCCAGGCTTTCCTGCTCGGTCGCCACTCCGGCATGATCGAAAAGAACCGGACGGGTGAATTTTTTGGGTCTGCTGTTGATCAAGTCTTTGATCTGATGATGGATGACCAGGTCACACAAACGGCGAATTGGTGAAGTGAAATGTGTGTAATTTTTAATTGCCAGACCAAAATGTCCTTCATTATCAACCGAATACCTCGCTCTTTTCATACTGCGCAGGATCATGCGATCAAACACACGATGATAAGTTGCATCCGGCATATCTTCCAAAACCTTTTGCAGTGCGAAGTTATAGTTCTGTTTCAAGTTCAGGATCAGTTGGTATCTTTTCAAAATATCCTTCATATCCAGCAGCTTTTTTTCATCCGGTTCTTCATGGATGCGGTACATTGTGTCCTGCTGAGAGAGTCGAATAGCCACATACTCGTTGGCGATCAGCATGAAATTTTCGATGAGTTGATGTGATTCGGTTTCCCGGCTTCTCTGCAGATCGGCAATATGACCTTCATCATCAAATATGAACTCAGTTTCCGGCAGGTCGAAAAAGAGGTAACCTTGTTCCTTTCTTTTCTTTAGCAGGAAGGCAGAGATCTTGCGCATTTCATTCAGCATCTCAATCAGTTCAGGGTCGATTTTTGTTTCTTTACCGTCAAACAAGTCGTCGATCTCTTCATAATTGAACCTGGTGTTCGATTTGATCACACTTTCATAAACTTCCTGAGAAGTGATCTGATAATTTTTATCAAATTTCGTTTGAACTGTGACAGTTAGTTTTTCTTCAAAAGGACGCAGACTGCAGACTTTATTGGAAATTTTTTCCGGCAGCATGGGAATAACTCTTTTGGGAAAATAGAAACTATTACCACGTTTAGCAGCTTCCGCAAAAAGCAAAGTTCCCGGCTTCACATAATGTGCCACATCGGCGATATGAACGTAAAGCTCATAACCTGAATCGGTTGTGATGAACGAAATCGCATCGTCAAAATCTTTGGCAGAAGTCGGATCGATGGTGATAGTATTCAATTCCCGCAGATCATGGCGAACAGCAATTTCGGCTTCCGTGATTTCCTCGGAAATGTTTTCCAGTTCAGCCAGCACTTCGTCGGGAAAAGTGAGGGGCAGATCGTATTGCTTGATCACGCTGAGAATTTCCACATCCGGTTCGCCGGCTTTGCCCAGAACCTCCACAATATTTCCGGCCGGCAGCTTCTGTAATTCCCTATTTCCCCAGTTAGTTACCTGCAAAACAACTTTGAAGCCGGGCGTGGCATTATTCAGATCATTGATCATAAAATTGGAATGAATCCTGGAATTATCCGGGATCAGGAAGTATTTGCCATTATAATCCTGCAGAATTCCCACCACTTTATCCCTGGCTCTTTCCACAATTTTTGTGATGACGCCAAATTGCTTTCCCTGTTTGCTGTAGCGAATTTCCACTTCAACTTTGTCTTTATGATAGGCTGTTAATGTATCTTCGGCTGAAACGAAAACATCGGTCGAATCCGTGATCACAAATGCATAGGATTTATTTCGTGCCAGCGAAGTCGCATCAAAAGTGCCGGTTAAAACTTTGTTTGAAGATGAATTATTTGCCGGTTTCCTACTTTGAATATTTTTTCTTTTCACTTCCTTCAAAGATGTATAATTACGGTTTTTCAAGACAATCTGTTTTTCCCGGACCATCGTAAAAAGTGTGTCCGCCAGATCTTTATGTTTATGCCTTCCGACCTGCATTGTTCTGGATATATCCTTCATTCTGAATAATTGTTGAGGATTGCTTTCCAGTAATTTTTTAATCTTGAAGCTTAAATCACTATCATACATTTTTACACTCGATCGCTTATTTTTTCTTTGAGCAATTTGAAGAGTTCTTCTTTCTCCTGTCCAGTTTTGGAAAAGCGGATATTAAGTCCCCTGAAAGCATCCAGCCGGCGATGCATTTTGAAGGTGGAAAGCATAACTCCCTTTTTATCTTTATAAAAACTTTTGTAATCGGAATACTTGCGTTCCAACCGGATAAACCAGTAATAAATGACAATCTTATCTTCCCAGAATTCATATCTGGTGAGGATGAAATACGGTGCCAGGCTAAAAAGAAAAATCAACAATCCAAGATAATAGAATAAAGGCATTTCCCAATCGATGACGGCAATTCGCCACAAGCTGACAGCCAGAATGATGATGAAAACGAAGAGGATGATCGAATTTTTTGGATAATCGAGAAGTGGGTGAGAGGTCCAGCTGAGAAGCGGTTTTTCATTCGACATTCTGGATGATCTCCCGGCATTTTTCGATTTCTTCTTTGATCAGGATGATATCGTCAAAAATCTTAGTAGAATTGAATTTGGAGCCGATCGTATTTATCTCGCGGTGCATTTCCTGCAGAATGAAATTTATGCTTTTTCCGGCTTCGGTGTTATTTTGTTTCACTTTATTTTTGAATTTTTCGAGGTGGTCTTTCAAGCGGACAAGTTCTTCGGTGACATCCGCTTTTTCGATGTAAACCGCAGCTTCCAGCATGATCCTTTTCAATGCTTCCTGATCCAGCTTTTCCTTTAATAGATTTTCAATATTAGTCTGCATCTTTTGGTGAATCTCATTTTTATGCCTGGGAAATTCCTCCTCCAGCTTTTGGATAGAATTCAGCATCATGTCGGAAGATTCGATTAGATATTTCCGCATTGAATCTCCTTCCTGCACAGCCATCTTTTGATGTTCGCCGAGGGCAGATTCAAAAGTACTTAAAAGTTTATTGATAAACACAGGGTCTTCAGGATTTTCTTCCTGTAAAATGATCACTTCCGGTTCTGCTAATATTTTGGAAAGAGTGCCGTCATTTTCCACACCCAGGATTTTTGCCGCTTTGCTGTATAATTCCCAATAGGTTTTCAGATTGGTTTCATTCAACTCGAGCGAAGCACCCTTTTTGCTTTTCACGTTTATATCAACTTGTATCTTTCCGCGTTTGATTTTCTCGTTCAAAATGCCGTCCAGCCTGCTTTCTAAAAAAGAGAGTTCTCGGGGCAGTCTGTATTTCAAATCCAAAAACCTGCTGTTCACGGATTTAATTTCCACTTCGATCTCATGTGCTTCATCTGCAAATCGTGACCTTCCATAACCGGTCATACTTTTCATATTTTTCTCCTGAAATAATTTAGGTTAATTTTATGAGTTGGATATTGGTGTCAACTTTCTTCGTCGAATGTCGATAGATTAAGTATTTCCTATTAGGAATTTAAAGATTCAGGATGATAATAGATTACGAGATGATTTAATCCGATTGATTAATGAGACAATTTAGGAAATGCTCGGACATAAATGCCACACATTCTTGAAAATATCTAATTTCACCAATTTCGTAACACAATACATTTCAACATGTTGCGTATTTCTATTATGGAAAGACAGGTAATACCGGTATTGGTCTTCATATTGTGAATAAAACACTTCAAAGATATGAAGGAATGATTTCAGTGAGAGACAACAAACCGAATGGTACTCTTTTTGAAATAAAATTACGTAAATTTATATAATGCATTATCTTTTCATCATATTTTTTTATTCGGTTTAGATTTTTGTAGAAATAGGGAGAAGTATGAATAGGCAAATCAAAGTGATGCTGGTAGAAGATGAAGCAATAGTGGCAAAATACTTAAAGATGGAAATGGAATTGGAAGGCTATAAAGTAACAGATTTCATTCCAACCGGAGAAGAAGCCGTTAAAATGGCAAGAATCTTTAAACCGGATGTTGTTCTAATGGACATTAAACTTGCCGGAGAAATGGACGGTGTGACAGCAGCAGAGATTATCATCAAAGAACACGGAACGCCAATCATCTTTATGACCAGTTATTCCAAACTGGAGATCACACAACGAGCGAAAGATATGAAACCCGCCGGATATTTTAATAAACCGGTTGCAGTCGAAGATATCAAACCGGTAATTGATGGATTATTTTTAAATTCGTAGAATCAAACATCCACAGAATATTTAATAGGGAAGAGGTAGTTGTTTCAAAATAAATATAATACCTAATTTACCAGATTTCAGATAATCATCTGCATCACTATTTTCATTTTCAAGTCTGAAAACTCGATTTTGCTGAATAATTCCGACAAGCCCGACAAGTTATACTATTTCATTAAAGATCGCAGCTGAGAAGACGGTTTTCGAGTTTAACCGAATTCCAACCAAACTTCAATTACCAATTATGGATTAATCCATTTATCAATCCAATTTGAAACTCTTAAAAAAAAGTTTCATCTTTAATCTGTAAATTTCGTTCGAAATTTTTCAGTCCCTGATCACTCAGAATTCGAGTTTTTGTAGATACGCCCATTTTGCCCTCCAATTTTTCTGAGTGAAATCACCTCCCAACATTAAATTGCATTTTGTCAATTAACACTACCCATGCGAATCTACACAACTTCCTGCGAGAGAGGACGTTAATTATATTATCGCAAGTTTACATAATGTATATTATCATAGGTTTCTGAAATCCTGGTTTTCACCTCTCTCTTTATCAAAATTCGTTTCTGACAATCGATCGAGTTCCAGGTAATGATAAAACACATTCTGAATTTTCTAAGCGTTTCCGATACTGGAATTTGATTTAATGAGATTTGTAATTTAAGAAGAATTAGTCCAGAATAAATTTTGACTATAAACTTAATCCTTACAACTTCGAGATAAAATTGATAACGATTGAATCAAATTTTGAAATCTAATCTTCAAAAAACGGATTCAGTTCTTCAACTTCTTCAGCTTGAAGTATTTCAAATACTTCTTCAGGAGATTTTGCTTTGATGATCTGCTCTTTAATATGTGGATGATGTCCGAAGATCTTGGCAATATTCGCAAGAACATGCAAATGCAACTCGTGATGTCCTTTTGGAGTTGCGATCAGAAATATGATATGAACTGGTTTTTCATCGATAGAATCCCATTCAATGCCTGTTTGCGAAACACCGATAACTCCCCTGATATTGGGACCATTTTCAACCTGAGCATGAGGAATTGCCAAATTATCACCTATCCCGGTGGAAATATCTTTTTCACGTTGAACAATAGATTCTTTAAGATCAGATAAAGAAACATCACTCATTTTATGAGTTTTAAACATAAATTCAGCCAAAATATCAAGAGCTTCCCATCTTTCAGAGGCTTGAATATCGATCAAAACGTATTCTTCCTGCAGGAAATCCATCAAACGCAAACGATTTTTATGATCTTCCCCTGTTCTTTTTATGGCTAAACCTGTGAAGATCGGTCCCAGAAGCTCGTTTATAACGACTGCTGTTAAAACGATCACTGTTATTTGAGCTGAATATTGTCCCAGAAAAACGTCATTTTCTATCAGCAGAACCAGACCAATAGCTACTCCGGCGATGGGATAAAGCGAAAACCCGATATTTTTTTTGATAGTTTGAGTGGAACCAGCCAGATAAGCACCCAGTGTAGGCGCCAGCGTCTTCCCCACCAAACGGCTTAAAACCAGTATCAATCCAGCCATTCCGGCATATTTGATCGCCGAAAGATCGAGATGCGTTCCAGCTAAAACGAAAAATAAAGTGAAAACTTCAGTTTCTATATCTTTAAACGCACTTGCCAGAATCTTATTGTATTTTGAATAATTTGTGATGATGATTCCCAAAATAAGACTGGAAAGGATTCCTGAGAGATGCAAAAGTTCTGAGGTGCCGGCAGTTACGACAATAGCCAGGATAACCAACGCTAAAAATGATGACCTAATTTTCTGTTTTTCAGTAAAATAGATCAATCCATAACCAACGGAACCACCAATAATTACCGATTCCAGCAGTAGTAGGAAAGCATGGCTGAACGTGCTCAGAACCATCACACCACCGGTTTCAGCTTTGTAGAAAAGAAAATAATAGGCGATATAAAAAACTACGATTGTGATAACGTTATTGATCGCAACAACTGCCAATAAAGTTTTGGTGAAAATCCCTTTAGCGCGCAATTCTCGCACGATATGAAGTGTGGAACCGGGTGCAGTTGTGATTGAAATCACCGAGATGAGCAAACTGAGAATGAATGACAAATGAGCAATGTAACACAATGCTAAAAAAACAATTATGGGAGTGATAATAACATCGGAAAAAGTGATCAGCAGAATTCTGCGTCCCGCATTATGCAGTTTTCGAAAATTAAGGTGACTTCCGATCGTGTAACCGATAAAACCCAAGGCGAAATTCGTGATCGGTTCAAAGCTCGAAAATGCGCTCGTATGAAAGATATTCAGCACATATTGTCCAATGACTATCCCGCCGACGATTTGAGCCGTTACAGATGGGATATGGAACTTTCCGGCCAATCTGGACAGGATCGTACCGGTTAAAAGCAGGATAGCCAGCACGAGCAATGGATTTGGATCGGTAATCAGAACTGTTTCATGATTCCACCACGCTTGAATATGTTCGATAAACAAATGCACGTCTTCCCTACTTTTTTTCTTCCGGAATGTTCAAAGTAAAAATGCTGCCCTTATTTTCAACACTTTCAACAGAGATCGAACCACCGCAAAGCTCTGCAAATTCCCGGCAAAGGATCAAACCAAGACCCGAACCTTTTTCGTTGGCAGTTCCACGTTGCGACCTTTTTGAGCCTATTTCAAACAGACCCGAGATTTTTTCTCGGCTCATTCCTGTACCGGAATCTTTAATGGAAATCTCGATGGAATCATCTTTTTCGATTGCACTGAAGATGATTTTCCCGCGCGTGAAAGAAAACTTGATCGAATTACTTAACAGATTACGCAGAATTGTTTTCAGCATATCCGCATCTGTTACCATAACCAGATTTTCCGAAACCCAACTATCAACACTAAGCTGTTTTTGCTTAATATTATACGCTAATGAAGATATGGTTTCATTGATCAAAGCTGAAAGGTTCAAACTTTGCGGATCGTAGTTTATTTCATTTGTGTGCAGCATGGCCCAACTGAGCAGATTCTCCAACAGCAGCAAAGTGGATTTCACATTTTTATCTAAATCTTCGGTTAATTCCAGAATATCGCTTTTGGTATAAACTTCAATATTCTTTCTCAATAAATTTATAAAAGATTGGATGGTTGCAAACGGACTCCTCAGGTCGTGAGAAATGATCGAAAAGAATTTATCTTTGGTTGCATTGGCTTTTGCTAATTCTACATTTTTCAGTCGATAAAATTCATTTTCTTTCTCTTTTTTCTCAATTTCATATTTAGCATGCAATTCCGCAATTCGTATTTGATTTTCCGTATTGAGAACTTCATCTTTTGCATCACTATAGATTTTATGATACTGATAGGCTTTGGAATAATCATTCAGACGTTCGTAACAAGTGGCTAATTGTAAAGCCAGGTCGCTGATAACTTCTAAACTTTTTATTTCTGTGACAAGCTGCAAAGCTCTTTCGAAATAAGTTATCGCTTTTTCATAATTATTCAATTTCAGATAACATTCACCAATGCCTTGCAGAGAGCTGCTGATCCTTAGTTTGTCATCAGTCAGTTCTTTGATTGCCAAAGATTTCTTCTGGAATTCAATGGATTTACGGATTTCGCCTTTCTGCAGCAAAATGGAACCTAAATTTGCGTAAGCATGCGATAGACCTTCTTGATCATTATGAGCCAGGTTGTAGGAAAGAACTTTTTCCCCATAGGAAACAGCATTATCAAGATCACCAAGATTCATGCAGATCAACGACAGGTTCCGATAAGTCGTGATGATTCCCTTTTGATCATCCAGTTCTTCTTTCTGCTGCAATGATTTTAGAAAATATTCCAAAGCAGAATCATAATTTTTTATGTGGTTGTAAATAATTCCTATATTGTTGCAGCTATATGAGATACCGCTTTTATCTCCCAGATGTTCATTGATCCTTAAAGCATTGAAAGCTGCATCCAGCGCTTCCTGGTAGTTACTTAAAACTGTCTGAATATCAGATATCTTGGAATAAGCTTTGATCAATCCATTTGGATAACCAATTAACTCACTGTAATCGAGAGTATCTTTTGCATAGGCTAAAGCTTTGAGATAATTTGACTTGGATTGTAGAATATTAGAAACTGCATTACATAGATCGCAGATCTCCGGAGATATATCGCTCCGACGAATATTCAATAATAACAACTGCCCATAATGCAGGAAATCTTCGTCCGATTTGTTTTCGTATTTACGGCATAAATCCTGGAGAATCCTTATTTTCTGATCATAAGGAACGTTTTCCAATTCATTCTTTATTCTTTCTGTTTCGTTCATTCTAATATCTTTCCTTTCAGCGTCCAGCCGATTGCATCAATGATCTTCACATCGACGAACTGCCCGATCAACTCTTTGCTTCCGGGGAAAACAGTGATTTTGAAATCACGGCTCTTCCCCGCCATTTCTTCAGCAGATTTTTTGCTGACTCTTTCCACGTAGATTTGTTTTGTTTTACCGATCTGCTCCCGGTATTTCTGCAAAGTTATATCTTGTTGCAGATCAATCAGTTTCTGTAACCTGGTTAATCTGATTTCTTCCGGAACCTGATCGGTGAATTCTGCAGCTTTAGTTCCACTTCGAGGAGAATACTTAAATGTGAAAGCATAATCAAAGCGGATTTTTTCCATCAAATCGTAAGTTCTTTGGAATTGTTCTTCTGTTTCTCCGGGAAAGCCGGCAATTATATCCGTAGTTATGGCAATTTCCGGCATTGCTTTTCTCAATTTCTGAACGATTGTGTAGAAATGATCGGCAGAATAACCGCGATTCATGCGTTTCAGAATTTCATCATCTCCGCTCTGCAAAGCCAGGTGAAGATATTCGCAAACCTTTTCAGATTCAGCCATCACTGCTATCACTTCATCGGAAAGGTCTTTGGGATGTGAAGTTACGAATCTGATCCGTTCAATTGTTTCGATCCGATTAATTCTGCGCAAAAGCTCTGCAAAGTTAACATTATTAAAATCGTATGAATTAACATTCTGTCCCAAAAGTGTAATATCTTTGTAGCCCTTTTTCCCGATATTTTCGATTTCTTTCAGAATCTCATCGGCTGGACGGCTGCGTTCCCTACCGCGTGTATAGGGCACGATGCAGTAGGAACAGAAATTATTGCAGCCCCGCATGATCGTGACAAAGGCATTAAGTTTTCCCGAATGGATAGGATACAAGTCTTCATAGATTTCTTTGTTGTTAACCATGGTTTCAGATTCGAAGTGAGGATTTTCAAAAATATTAGAGATGATTTCAGGAAGGTGTTTATATTGATCGACACCCACCACGAAATCGATTCCTTTATTTTGGTTCTGCAGATTTTCTCCCAATCTCTGCGCCATGCAGCCGATCACTCCGATCTTCAGGTTTTTGTTGGTTTGTTTGCGCGCCATCTCATTGCTGATGCGGCCTAATACACGATCTTCAGCATGCTGACGGACAGAACAGGTATTGAAGATAATAATATCAGCTTCATCAATTTCTCTAACAATTTTAAAATTACTGTTATCCAGAATGGATGTAACCAGTTCGCTGTCTGCCACGTTCATCTGGCAGCCGTAAGTTTCGATATATATTTTCATAATTTTTTGCTCACAGATTTCTCCATTTATGTTTTATCAACCTCCGAATGTGCGAAGCACTTCCGAGTGTGGAAAATTTCACACTTCACTTTCACAAACATTCGGAAGTTTGTTTTATAAATTCACTCCATCTCTGAATAATTATTTCAAATTCCCTAACTCTTCCACTCAAACTAAAAGTTTCAGACTTGTTAAGAATGAAAAGAGCACACTTGCAATCCTTAAGTCAATTTCACCTTCGGTGCTATTAACTCCTATGAAACACAACCGTAATTACTTTCTTTACAAGCACATAAAATTTTATGCTTTCATGCTTCAAAAATGGATTATACTCCTATTCGGGATAGATATCAAAATAATTTGAACCTT
>JAUSOT010000056.1 GCA_030656075.1 Candidatus Cloacimonadales bacterium | reverse complement strand
TGACCGATGGGAACTTGCAGTTTGATCTTTTTATTATCTCTCAGAAGAACCATATCCACCATTTCACTCGTTACTTTTTCTTTAAGCGCCATCAGGTGATCTTGAGAACGAACTGTCTTCCCATTATATTTCAGAATGATGTCACCAGCTTGTGCTCCAGCTTTTTCCAGACTCGAAACTTCAACAAAGCTGCTGATCTTAAGTTTATTGATTGGAACACTATCGGTCGTGCATTGGATTATAAAAATCGAGAAAATTAATAAGAGAATATTCAAATAATTTTTCATCTCACCTCCCACGAAACATTTGCTGTAAAATTCAGAAATTTAGTCAAATAAAAAAGTTAACCTTGCATGGATTCTCTCAAAAACTCATTGGAGTTATCCCATTCAAGGTTTCTTTCATAAAGATAATGAGTTGGTTCAATCCTTCCAGGTTGAGCCTATAGTTCACGCTGAGTATCCCTGGTTAGCATCTATCAAGACCAGGATGGTCTTAATTAAATATTTCATTCAACCAGGATGGTTGAACGAACGTTGAAGAAGTTTGGGAAAGTAGCTCATTCCTTGGATGCCAGATCGAGATTACGGCTGCGGAAACCATATCCCATCACATCATAAACATCGGTGAGCAGTACAAATGCTTTTGGATCGATGTCTTTCACGATATCCCGGACCACTGCCACCTGCCGGCGATTCATAGCGCAGAAGATCATGTTGTATTGTTTTCCGGTGTAGCCGCCTTCCGCTTTTATGTAGGTAACGCCGCGGTTGATCATATCGTAGATTTCTTCTTTTATTTCATCTGCTTTTTCTGAAATGATGTAAACTCCTTTCACATAGGGCAGACCCTCACTGGTCAGGTCGGTGATTTTGGTAGTGATGAACAGGTTCACATATCCCCAAATGACCAGTTTCAGATCGCTGAATACGATCCCGATGATCAGAATGATGAGAGTTTCCACCATCCAATAACCCATACCGATGGAAACTCCGGCTTTCTGTTTGATGAAGGCAACCGGAATATCAGTGCCGCCCGTCGAACCCTTAAAACGGAAAATCAGTCCTAAACCGAAACCCAGCAAGGCAGAACCGGCAATGGCAGAAAGATAAATATCCGACGGACTCAGCATGGCGTAAAAACTATGGCCTTTCAAAGTAAAGGTGAAAGGTGCCAGATCTTTAATCAAACCAAGTTTATACATCGATTCAAAACTAAGCAGATCGGTTAAGATTGAGGTGGAGAACATTCCAAAAATTGAACGAACTCCAAAACGTTTTCCCAAAAAAATGAAACTGAGGATGAACAATGGCACATTGAATATGATCATCGAAACGCCAATGGGAATATGAAAAAAATGATAAAATATCTGACCTAAACCGCCAATACCTCCGGGAGCTATTTTGTAGGGTACCAAAAACCAGGAATAACCCATCGCAAAGAAGATGGAGCCAATAACGATTCCCAGATGTTGAATTATATTTCTGTTTAAGTTTTTATTCATTTTTCACCTCTAACGCTTCAATCTAAATCATAGGTTTATACGTCAATCATAAACTTGCTGCAAATTTGGGATAATTAACTTGACGCTGAAAACACTTGTCTAAAATCAAATCTGGAGTAAGAAAAGTGCTGCTGGAGATTGTGTTTGAGTTCTGATGATTTATTTAGAATTAAAATATTATTTATCGCTATTATGAAACAATAACGGAGTTATATCAGCAGCTGATTCCTAAGTGATGAATTCTGCATTATAGAGTGTTTTTTTGGAAAAAGTCGATAAATGTTGTCTTTGTGAGTTAGCTTCTTGCTGGTGCTAACGAAGCAATCTCTTTAATTATCAATTAATAAACAAATTAGATTGCTTCAGCAGAATTCCTCTGCAAGATTTTTCGCAAAGACTTAGTTGTTTTATGCAGAACTCATGATTCATAAGTGCTTTTTGGAGGTAATTTTGTTCAAAGTTGGAGTAAAAATAAATGGTAATCATCTGCAATCACTCACTTTTGCAGAACCGGTTCAAGTCAAAGATGTCTTATCTCAGGAAGAAATCGCTGAGCATGTAATAATTCTTTTTATATTGAACACAGCCTATGCTTGTCCTCACGATGTTATTTCAGAAGATGCGAAGCTGGAATGCGTTTCCATGTTTTCATCCGAAGGCTATGCCACCTATCAATACACCTCGATCTTAATTCTCTGCAAAGCCTATCATAACCTGTTTCCCAATGACAAAATGCTGGTGGTGGAACATTCCATCGGTGATGGTGTTTTCTGCGAAGTGATCGATGAACAGTTCAGTGCCGAAGATGTGAAGAAACTGACCAGAGAAATGCAAAGCATCATCGACAATGCTTTTCCGATCGAGAAGATCAATATGACTCCTCAGGAAGCAAAGGATCTGGCAGAAAAATTGAGAAGAGACGACTTCGTTAAATACATTAAACACAAGAATATAGATATTTACAAATGCGGTGATTATTATGATTATTTCATCCGCAATCTGGCTTATAATACCTCGGTGATCAAGCATTTTGATATTGTTTATCATTCACCCGGCATTATTCTGCGCTTTCCGCGCAAGGGTGAAAACAAGCTCGATGAAAAGTTTGTGATGCCCAAGAACCTCTTTGCCACCCATCAGGAACACGACAAATGGCTGAACATCCTGGATGTACACATGGTGAGCGCGCTGAATCGT
Source organism: Candidatus Cloacimonadales bacterium (assembly GCA_030656075.1). Lineage (GTDB taxonomy): Bacteria > Cloacimonadota > Cloacimonadia > Cloacimonadales > TCS61 > B137-G9. The sequence goes on along the minus strand of JAUSOT010000056.1, from coordinate 1,020 downwards.
GCTATAAAGGATTTCAATGAACTGGAATTGATCCAGATGGAAGAAGCTCTGCATGAGAAGAAGATCGTTGATATTGCCAATCACATTTCCTGGAAAAAGGACATCAAACTTGTTTTGATCGCCGGGCCTTCTTCATCAGGAAAAACAACTTTTGCCAAAAGATTGGGAATTCATCTGCGGGTGAACGGCATCTATCCGCATATTTTGGGAATGGATAATTACTTTCTACCTCGCGCTCAAACGCCACGCAAAGAGAATGGTGAATTAGATTTTGAAAACATTAGAGCTTTAGACCTGGGCCTTCTGAACGAACATTTGAATAAGTTGTTGGATGGAGAAGGAATCGAACTGCCGAAATATAATTTCCTGACCGGGAAACGCGAACCAAGCTACAAAATACTGCAATTGAAAGATCAGGATGTGCTGGTGCTGGAAGGCATCCACGGCTTGAATGATGAACTGACTTCTTCCGTACCTTTTAATCAGAAAATGAAAATTTATGTGAGTGCGTTAAATAACCTGAACATCGATGCGCATAATAGAATTCCTACGACAGATTCTCGAAAAGTTCGCCGATTGGTGAGAGATAATAATTTTCGCGGCCACAGCGCCGAACAAACCCTGATGATGTGGGATTCGATCCGGGAAGGTGAAGACCGCAATATTTTCCCCTTCCAGGAAAATGCCGATTTCATGTTCAACAGCATTCTCACTTATGAGCTTTGCGTTCTGAAAAAATATGTAAAACCGCTTCTGAAAACCATCACGAATTACAGTCCATATTACCTGGAAGCACAAAGGTTGCTACGACTGCTAGGACATGTTTATAATATCGAAGATTCGCTGGTTCCGTCCAATTCCATTCTGCGGGAATTCATTGGCGGGAGTATCTTTAGTTATTAGGCAAACCTTGAAAACGGTTTCTGCCAGAGAAACTCTCTCATTTAACCTTTTCAATGGTTGATAGAGCTTTGAAATAAAACCATGAGAAAGAAACCTTGCTTTCGGCAGGTAAACCTT
>JAUSOT010000054.1 GCA_030656075.1 Candidatus Cloacimonadales bacterium | reverse complement strand
TTAATGTCTTCCTGAGGTTTCTTTTAGCTTTTCTGACGAAGGATCTCGTGAAAGTTCTTGCAGCTTTACATCTCGTAAATGGTGAGATTCTTCCAAAGAACAATCCGGCAGCTGCCGGATCAGAAAGACAACCTTGCGAACGGTCGCAGAACCTTCGGAACGGTTGAATAAAGCTGTCTTTGCGAGTTCTCATTCAGCGGCATCAAACGAAGCAATCCATAATTCAAAAAACCGTAAAGATTGCTTCGGCAGATTATTCTCACGAGATTCCTCGCAATGACAAATTAAAAAGGAGCTTTATGATCTATTCAAAAACGATCGATTCACCTATTGGTAAACTGGGTTTGTACGCCGATGAAACACATTTGCTCAGATTAACCTTCTGCGCAGCAGGAGAAAAAAGAAACACCAACAAAATCCTGAAAGAAACCGAAAAACAACTGCAGGAATACTTCGCAGGAAAAAGAACTGAATTTAATATTCCTTTGAAACTGGAAGGGACAGAATTCCGCCAGCAAGCCTGGAATGAATTACAGAAAATTCCTTACGGTGAAACGATTTCTTATCAAGAACTGGCAGAACGAGTCGGCAGCAGCAAAAAAGCTCGTGCCGTGGGCAATGCCAATCATTACAATCCTATTCCGATCATCGTTCCCTGCCATCGCGTGGTTCGCAAGAGCGGTGACCTGGGTGGTTTTGGCGGTGGATTGGATGTGAAGGAATATTTGCTGGAGCTGGAGAAGAAAGGGTAACCACTAATTTCACGAATTAGCACGAAAAGAAGCTCACGAATTTGCGCGGATGGAAACGGATTAAGTAACCTTGCGAAGGTTTTCGTTCTTCTTGCATACAACGACCTCCGCAACGGTTGAAATTGAATATCCAATATAGAACAAAGAATGAAGAATGATGAAGCGAAAAGCATCGATTGCACGAATTGGCAGAAAAAACAGAAAATTGAGATTCTTCCAAAGAACAACGTGCGAGAAACGTCAGAAAGACAATCGTGTCTTTGCGAGAAATCTTCTTGCTGTTACGAACGAAGCAATCTTGTTTTTCAACCTCATCCCCTGCCCTTCTCCTATCTATGAGAAGGGTGTCGGAGAACAGATGAAAGAGAAAAGTGATTTAATGTCTTCCTGAGGTTTCTTTTAGCTTTTCTGACGAAGGATCTCGTGAAAGTTCTTGCAGCTTTACATCTCGTAACTGGTGAGATTCTTCCTGAGAACAATCCGGCAGCTGCCGGATCAGAAAGGCAGAGGGTTACAATATATTCGCCTTTCTTAGCGTTTTTCTTCGTGTTCTTAGCGGCTAAAATTTACCCTATCATTCCCAGCACTTTATTGGCTTTGGCGATGAATGACTGCAATTCCTTACCACTGAAGCGTTTCTGTTCTAACAATGCCAGTTCGTGGATGTAGTTCACCAGTAAATCCACTTTTTCCATATCGCCTTTATCATACAGATCAACGATTTTCTTGATGGTCTCATTATCGGGGTTCACAGCCAGGGTGTGGTTTTTCAGCATATCGCTGTCGTTCCTGCTTTCCAGGAAATTCATCTCCTGGAAACGGCGCATGAATTCGTTAAAAACGATCATGGCTGGAATTTCTTTCACCTTCAAATATTTAATTTCTGTCTTCACGTCCATGTAGGTTTTATCGAGAATTTCCTTGTAGGCTTCTACACCAAGTTTGGTGCGGACAGTCATGGGAATGTCGTAGGGTTTGATGTAGGTATAATCTTCCTGGATGCGGATGTACGGACTCAAAGTCGAGATCGTATCCGGATATTTTTTAATGAATTTGGCATAATCATCTTTGTAAAAACCGGCTTCGATTTTGTCGTTTAGAAGTTTGTTGAAAATCTCGATGATCTTATCGGAGACGGTGCGGTTATTGGCATCCGCCACTTCTTTTTTATCTTTATCCACCAGCAGATCGTTGATTTCGGAATCGATGCGCACAAAAGTTACTTCATTATTCTTCATTTCCAGATTTTGGAAGAGATGATTATCCAGAACTGAGGTTGAGAAGATCACTTCGATTCCCTGCTCTTTCATCATATTCAGATAGGTGACCTGCGTATCTTCGCTGGCTGCATAGAAAATCTTCTGCGGTTTAGCATCGCTCTTGTTTCGGTCGCGGTATTCCTGAATAGTTACATAATCACCCTGAGTTGTTTTGAATATCACATTTTCGCGCATGGCATCACTGAATTTCTCGTCCGTCAGCATGCCGTATTTGATGAACTGATTGATATCTTCCCAGAATCCTTCGTATTTTTTTCGGTCTTCTTTGAAGATGTCTTTTAAGCTGTCAGCTACTTTTTTGATGATGAATTGAGATATTTTACTCACCTGCTGATCCTGCTGCAGGAAAGAACGGGAAACGTTTAAGGGAATATCAGGAATATCGATGCCGCCTTTGAGCAGCAGCAGAAATTCCGGAATTATCCCTTTCAGATCATCGGCGACGAAAACGTTGTTGCAGAAAAGTTTCACCTTTCCGGTATTCATTTCGATCTGGTTTTTGATTTTCGGGAAATAGAGAATTCCTTTCAAGTTGAAGGGGAAATCTACGTTCAGATGAATCCAGAAGAGCGGGTCCTGCCAGTCGTGGAACAGATTTTTATAAAATTCTTTATATTCTTCTTCGGTCACATCTTTCGGTTTTCGCAGCCAGAGTGCTTCTTTCTGGTTCACGATTTCCTTGTTGAATTCAATCGGGAAAGGCATGAAATTGCTGTATTTCTCGATCAATTCTTTGATCTTATGATCTTCCAGATAATGATCGTTTTCTTTGTTCACATGCACTGTGACGGTAGTTCCCACCGTCTTGCGTTTTCCTTCGGTCAAAGTGTAATCCGTTTCGCCTTCACATTCCCAGAAAGCCGGAGTGGAATTTGCTTTGTAGGAAAGGGTATCGATGGTAACTTTCTCTGCTACCATGAAAGAAGAATAAAATCCCAGTCCAAAATGTCCGATGATGCTGGATTGCTTATCTTTAAATTTCTCAATGAAATCTTCAGCTCCACTGAAGGCGATCTGGTTGATGTATTTTTTCACTTCGGTGGCATTCATTCCGATACCGGAATCGCTGATCTGGATGGTGCGTTTTTTCTTATTAACTTTTACTTCTACTTTCAGTTCCTTTTCATCAATTTCGGGATTCACAATTTTTCTCTTGCTCATCGCATCGATGGCGTTGGAAATAAGTTCCCGTAGGAAAATATCGTGTTCGCTGTAGAGCCATTTTTTGATGATCGGGAAAATATTCTCTGTATGGATGGAAAGTTTTCCAAGATTTACTTTCTTTTCAGTCATATTCAAACTCCTATTTTTTTTTTCAATTCGAGTGATAAATTAATTTGGATTGTTTTTTTGTCAAAAATTTTTTAGCACTCTTTTTCTAGGAGCGCTAAAAAAAAGAAGTCTCTGGTTACGAAGTTTGTCTTCGTAACCTGATATGATAATACTTCGTAGCAATCCAACCTTCCGAAGGGTAAAAAAAAGCAGTAAGTCCGAAAAGCTTCGCAAGGTGTATTTCGCTTTGCTCTTTGCACTTCTTGCTTCACTCCCACAAATACCTTGCTAATATAAACCCCTCAGAATTTTTGGCTTACGTAATTCTCAGGAACAAATTATCTTTCTGATCATTGCAAATAAAAGTATAGGAACATGTTTCCCTATTTTTTGTGGGAACATCAGGAGTACATGAGTAATTTAGAAAAATTCGCAGAACTTGGTTTATCGGAACAATCGCTTTTGGCCATCAGCCACAAAGGATTTGAAGAGCCCACTCCCATACAGAAGTTAACGATACCGTTGCTGCTGAAAAACGAAAAAGACATTGTAGGACAGGCTCAGACCGGAACCGGGAAAACCGCTGCCTTCGGCCTGCCGATCATGGATAAATTAGAAGAAAACACAGGAAAAGTACAAGTGTTAATCTTAGCTCCAACCCGCGAACTTGCCGTGCAGGTAGCTGAAGAAATGAATTCCTTTCGAGGTGGACGAAGTATTGGAATTCTGCCGATTTACGGTGGTCAAGCCTACGAGCAGCAGTTGCGTCGTTTGAAGCAAGGTGTGGAAGTTGTGGTGGGAACACCGGGCCGGGTGATCGATCATTTAAATCGAGGAACCTTGAACTTAAAAAATATTAAATTCATGGTGTTGGATGAAGCAGATGAAATGCTGAATATGGGATTCATAGAAGACATCGAACTCATCCTTTCCAAAACACCGGAAGAAAAAAGAGTTTTATTATTTTCCGCCACAATGCCAACCCGTATCGTGCAACTGGCTGAAAAATATATGGGTGAATATGAAGTTATCAAAGATCAAATCAAACAACTGACCGTCGATTTGACCGATCAGATATATTTTGAAGTGCGGGCTTCCGACAAATTCGAAGCGCTTTGCCGCATCATCGATGTGGAAAAAGAATTTTATGCGTTGGTTTTCTGCCGCACGAAAATGAAAGTCGATCACGTGGCAAATGCTCTCATCGATCGAGGTTATGATGCCGCAGCTCTGCATGGTGATATTTCCCAGGCACAGCGGGAACGCATCCTGGAAAAATTCAAAAAACAGCGGATCAGCATTTTGGTAGCCACTGATGTTGCTGCTCGCGGCATTGATATCGACAGTCTGACGCACGTTTTGAATTATTCCATTCCGCACGATCCGGAAAGCTATGTGCACCGCATCGGCAGGACGGGAAGAGCGGGAAAACAAGGAACCGCCATCACCTTTATCACACCTTCCGAATATCGCCAATTGATGCAGATCCAGCGCGTTTCCAAGTCGGAAATCCGCAAAGAAATGCTTCCTAATGTTAAGGATCTGATCAAGTTGAAAAGAGATCGGATCGTGTCGGAGATTAATGAACTTATTATAGCTGGAGGTCATGAAGAAAACATGCATGTTGCCAATGAACTGCTGGCCAAATATCCGGGTGACCAGGTGATCGCGGCGCTTCTTTCCCATGCTTACAAAGATGAATTTTCAGCAGAAAAATATACAGAGATCCATGAGCCGGGATTAACCCGTAAACCTGAATCTGAGAGCAGATCGGAATATTCTCCCGACCAGGAAGGAATCACCAGGCTGTTCATTGCACTGGGCCGCAAAGACGATATGTATCCCAAAAAACTGGTTAACATGATCCAGCAAGAAGCAATGGTGGATGCTCACCTCATCCGCGATGTGCAGATTTACGACAATTTCTCTTTTGCCAATGTTCCTTTTGAAGAAGCTGAACACATTATCGAAACTTTCCGCGGTAAAGGCAAAGACAAGAAGCCGCTCATCGTGGCAGCCAAAGGCAAAGACAACTCTGCTCCAAGAAAAGACTTCCGCTCCGGCAAACCCAGCAAGGATTATGAAAATAAATCCGGGAAAGGAAAAATCAGGCGGAAGAAAAGATTCTGAAAATTGCCTCTCCCTGCCCTCTCCAGCGGAGAGGATAAAAAGCATTATACAACGTTCCCAAGTTATCTCTCGTTCCCAAACTCCTGTTTGGGAGCGCAATTGTTTTGAAACTCCGTTTCCAATTTCCTCCATGATTGCTGGTTCAATCGTCTCGATTCGAGAATAATTAATGATGATTTTCGAGACGAAAATGAAAAACATTGCGGACTCCTCGAGACGAGAAGTCCAATAAGCATAAACCTT
>JAUSOT010000017.1 GCA_030656075.1 Candidatus Cloacimonadales bacterium | reverse complement strand
ATAAGATCAAAGATTCCGGCATTTTCTGTAACACTTGATATGAATGCAAGGGTAACATCGTGCCCGTCATCTGCCAAAACACAGGCACTCCCAATTCCGAGTAGAAAAATAAATTAAGCATTTAAGAGAGTTGTAGGGCATGAAAAGTAAAAAACAGCAAAAAGAGAGAGTCAAAAAGTTTGCAGAGAGGAAAAAACTGTGTTAAAATATGTGTTTGCAAGTAAATTTTCAGAAATTTTTCCGATAAAGATATAACTATCCATTCCGCCTGCCGGAGTAGGACGGCGGACAGGTGATTTTTCCGTGTTATTTGCCGACCGTCAGGAAACGATCAGTTTGAAGTGGCTATGTATCTAACATTTCAGAACAAGTTCTTTCCCCACCATTCTTTTAGCAATTTTAAGCATTTCGTGACTGCCCCATAATTTTACAATAATCTTCCTTCCTGTCTTAATAATTCTGCCACATAATGAAGTGACGGCAGTTCTAAAATATCCGGCAGCTTCACGGTTTTTTTTTTGAGCATCTTTTCTCAGGAAATAAAGAGAAAGGTTGTATCCAATCGCCAGAAGGTTTATCCAGACTTTTGTTTTTTCAAGACTCTCTTTAGCTTTCACATCATAAAACTGTTTGAAATTGGCAATCATACTTTCCTGTCCGCCTCTGCATTCATAATCATGTCTTATTTCTGAGAGGCTTTTTTCCTTCATGTATCCTGAAGAAACGGCGATAGAAATGTTTTTGTACTTTTCACCAAGTATTTCAAAAAAACTGACTTGTCTGCTTATTGAAGCAAGAGGCACTCTTTTATTCAGGATCATAAAACCTTCGCCTGATTTATTCATGGCATGACCTGTTGAGCCGACCATATCATCGGTTTTCACATCCTCTTTATAATACGGTTCGTAGTTGGTTATACATCCTATAGTGTCCAGTACCGCACTGTCAAGATCGGCTCCTATCATCCAGTCAATGCCATGCAAGTCAAGGTAGTTGGTAACATTTGTGTTATAAGCTGCACTGTCGCTACGAAAAAGACCTATGTCGTGCCGCATGTTTATCTGTTTCAGTGTCTCCGCTATCCCCGTAGCCGGATTCACATTGCCGGGATCAACATCAACTTTCAATATTGCTTTGGCTCCTGTCTTTTCACTGGAAACATGCGTGAACAAAAGCCGGAAAGAATGATCGCCTTTATAGTTCCTTCTGCACCATAAAATTTTGCTTTCCCTGTAGCTCGCATCAATGTCAACAACCATTTTAGAGCCCGAACCCTTCCGCCTGCCGGAGTAGTACGGCGGACAGGTCCGCCATGTCAAAAACAGCTTCGCAGTTTTTTCGACAAACTTGCTTAATATTTTTTCATAGCCCTTTATCCGTTCAAGCCAGTCATAAAATGTTGAAACACCTATATTTATTCTGTAATGCTCTCTTTCCGTTTCCGCCACCTTCGCATTGAAATCTTCCGGTGAACCGTAACCTCCCATTATCATAAACAATGTCAGTCGCAACATCTCAAGATTGGAGCGGTAGTTGTTGCTCCCCGATTGCGGCAGTGCCATTGCCAGCTCTTCAATAAGCTCTTTTACTTTACCATGCTGAAGAAAAAGCATCATCATCGGAATATTCAGCATCTGCTCAACATTCGGACCGCTTTCTATAAACTGATAGTAAAATTTCTTTTCTCCGGACAAAACCCCTCCGCCTGCCGGAGTAGTCCCGCGGACAGGTGATTTCCTCTTTTTCTTCCTCTCTTCTTTTTTCTTCCTTAATTTTTCTGTTTTTTCAATCATCTTTTCCCTCTATATGAAAACAGTAAAGACCTGTGAAAATTATACTTCATTAATTGTGTAAAACAACTTTTTTATTAAATTATTCCTAATTATTTCTGATAGTTATCTCTTCAGATGAAATGTCTTAAATAGACGCTGTTTTATGTGAGAAAACCCGTGTTTATTCAAATCCCGCCAAAAATTATGTCAAATCCAATCCGCCTGCCAGGGCAGCGAACAGTTCCGAAAAATGCAAAACTTTTTGCAACAAGATAGACATGTTCGTATTTATCAATATTATCAATGTGTTACAAGCGGATTTCACCCGCAGGGTGAATTTAATATTGTTTTTTTTTATGCTTTTGTCCCAATATTATTAAATGGTTACATTATTTTTGATAGTTCCTGCTCGGAATTGGGGGAGGTTATGAAAACTTGACAAACGTGTTCTAATTTCTTAATTTTTTTGTTTCTATGGTTTTAAAGCGACGGTGGTGGAAAATGTTTTTAGAATTTGTTTCCAATGCGGGTGCGGCAACGGTTTCAATTCCATTAATTATGC
>JAUSOT010000006.1 GCA_030656075.1 Candidatus Cloacimonadales bacterium | reverse complement strand
GGAGTGGTTGGATAAAATTACCGAATCAGATAAACACGGTTTTAGGAAATCTGCGTAAATGACTTTGAAAAGAGATGTTATACCCATAATACCGAATTGCATACCTTATTTTATAAGGACTTAAGTGTCGGAAAGATTAGGTACACTTCTCTCAAGAACATGAACGCTTTACTTTGGGTGTCTGCCTCGTTTATCTATAATGAAGTGAGTAAAATAGCAATGTATCTTGTGAAGCATATCAGAAACAAAATGATTTACAGAAGTTTCAATAAAGAGATCAAAAAGAATCTCATCTACAGGATTACGAATATTGTCTCGTATTTATTCAGCCTGTTTAGGATAAAACCGAGAACAAGATATAAGGGAAAAGCAAAGAAATACTTCCTTATTAAGCAACAATTGGTGCTGAATCTAAATGATTGAAAAAAAACGGGGGGATGCATGGAGATTTCTTTTAGTTTGCCTTTGCCGATATAGGTTGAAGTATTGGGTCTATTCAAATGCTGGCTGAAGATATCGATCACTTCCAATTCAGCAGTATCAGCCAATCGCCGCAGTTCCACCATTGTTTCTTCAAAATGATCTTTGTTTTCTTCTCCCCAGAAAACACCGATCAGATAAACCCTTTTCTTAGAACTGTTCATCTAATGATCATTAAAAACAGTCCTGCTGCCGACTAAGATTCATAAATAAGCACTTTTTTATTTGCTTTCCTCCATTTCAAATATGTTTCTTTAATCTCCATTTTCCAAATGGTTTCCCGGTTTTCGTTCTCAAAGGTCAGAATATTCAAATAATGCATTCTGTCGTCTTTGCCGCGGAAACTTTTTTGAGGAAGTTCCACGATTATTTCTCCATCTTTTTTCAGGACCGTCACTTCGTTTAGAAAAAGTCCGGCATCAATTTCAATCACAGCTCTTGCTTCTACGATACCGGAACTCACGTCTCTGAATTTAATCTTCATTTTTACTCCACCTTGAAATATTGATTTTTATCTTAACTGCCCGATTTCGTTTAACATTTGTTTGAACCAGGGCTGTTTTATATCAAATGATTTCCCGCCCTTAATGCGCGAAAAATTTATTACACTCAGTTTATCATTTTCATCTTCATCCATACCGATCACACCGCTTTCTCCATTCAAAGCCGCCTGCACAGCCATATCGGCTGTTGCCATGATCAATTCCAGATCTTTATCATTTGGTGCTGCGGAACGCGCAAAATAACCGCTCTTTTGCACGAGAGTTTTATTCGCTCTCAAAAGCTTGGAAAAACGTTTGGAAAACCATTGTCCGGGATTGATCTCATCGAGACGAACATGCCCGAAAGCATCACGTTTTACCTCTTCCCCATTAGATTCCATTTCGGCAACGATCGTTTGCACTCCCGCACCTTCACTCAGAAAAATATTAACACAGTCTTTTTCATCCATCAATTTTGCCAGCCGATCCATTTCTTTCTGCATATCCAGCGCCATTTCCGGAATGAAAATCGCATCGATATCCCATCTTTCCTTGGATAGACGGATATCCGGCAGGAAAGCTTTTTTATCGAGCTTTTTGCGATATTCAAAAGCGGTGGCAGCAGTGAGCCAGCCGCAATTTCTACCCATCACTTCATGAACCAGAAGCTGCCTGGAACTGGTAGTATTTTCATTGGCAATGTTTTCAAAAAATATCGCTCCTTGTTCAGCAGCCGTCCAGGCACCCAGGGTTTGTGTGATAGGAAATACGTCATTATCAACAGTTTTAGGAATGCCAACCACGATCAAATTATAGCCATTTAACGCCATAAAACTGGCCAGATCAGCCGCAGCAGTATTGGTATCGTCTCCACCAATTGTGTGTAAGATTGTGATGCCGTCTTTGGCCAATTGATCAGCTGCAACTTGAAGTGGATTCTCACCTTTCTTTACATAACCTTTTTTGATGCAGTCTTCTACGTTGGTCAATTTAACACGGCTGCTGCCCAAAACACTACCGCCAAATTTATAGAGCAATTCTGCAGATTTACGAACATTAGAGGGAATCGTGATTGAATTGCCTTCCAACAAGCCTTTAAAACCATTCAGATAACCAATGATCTCGACTTCCGGTACAAGCTTTGAATATTTTTTGATCAGTCTTCCAATAGATGCGGAAAGGCAGGGCGCCAATCCTCCGGCTGTTAATATCGCAACTTTATCCTGCGCCATTAAATCTCCTAAATTTGTTTTTTATATATCCAAAATCCCTTTGCCTGCGGCATCCCCCCTTGACAGGGGAGAAATGACATCATTGTCTCGATATTCTCCTCATTCCTAACTTTCCAGTTGGGAATGAAATAATTCTTGAAGCTTCTGCTTCATTTTCATCTTGCTGTCAAATCCCTTTGCCTGCGGCATCCCCCCTTGACAGGGGAGAAATGACACCATTGCTTCGATAAAAAGTCTTTGCTAAAAAAAACATCTCATACAAACTTTCTTGCTTTTTTCTGTTCTTCCCCCTGTCAAGGGGGATCGAGGGGGTTAAATCATTAATCTCCAAAACTAATCCCCAGGCTTCTGGCTGTATGAACCAGATCCGAATCGATATCGACGAGATTGTATTGTTCGATGGCCTCGGCAATCGATACAGTTGTCAGCTTTCCGTTGCAGATCGCCACCATTTTCCCGAATTCCTTATCCAAAACCATTTCAAAAGCTTTGACTCCAAATTGTGCAGCCAAAATTCTATCAGAAGCTATTGGTTTGCCGCCACGCTGCAGATGACCTAAAGTTGTAACGCGAATCTCTGCGGTTAGACCAGCTTCTTGTAACTCGCGCATCAATCTGAAATCAGCGCCTCCTAATCTGGCATTTTCGGGTATATCGGAATTCATTTCCTGGTAAGACATCCTGCCCTGCAGTGGACTGGCTCCTTCGGCAATCACGATATTCGCGAAGCCTCGACCATTAATAATTCGTTTATTGATGCGCTGGATAACTTTTTCAATATCATATTTGATCTCCGGAATAAGACAAACTTCCGCGCCGCCTGCAATAGCAGCATGCAAAGCGATCCAACCTGCTTCTCTACCCATCACTTCCATAATTAACAGGCGATGATGGCTGGCTGCTGTTGTCACTAGTTTGTCCAGAGATTCTGTGGCTATTTCAACGGCAGTGGGAAAACCAAACGTCGTATCGGTTGCAGCAAGGTCATTATCGATGGTTTTGGGAACGCCGACAATATTGCAGCCCATTTCGTAGAGTTGTTGGGAAATGCGTTGTGATCCGTCTCCACCGATATTAATTACAGCTTTCACGTTCAGGAATTCCAGTTTTCGCAGCATTTCGGCAGAACGATCTTCGTAATGCCAATCCCCTTTCTTATCCTGCACCGGCCAATTAAACGGACCGCCTTTGTTGGTCGTTCCGATAATTGTACCGCCACGAACGTGAATTCCTGCCACAGCCTGCAAATCCAATTCCTTAATTTCCATTGGATCATGCAGGATGCCATTGAAAGCATCGATGCTTCCGATGATTTCCCAATCTTTTTCCAAAGATGCCCTTTTCACTATTGCTCGAATGACTGCATTCAAACCGGGGCAGTCTCCGCCCCCCGTCGCCACGAGACATCTATTTTTCATACACACTCCACGATATGTTTCTGTGGTTAGATTCTGAATATCGGTTTTATATGACAAGTATTTTTTAAAGAAATTATAATTAACCGGGAATTAACGTTATAATTTAAAAGATTTATCGACCTTAATGTTGGTTCAATCGTCTCGCTTGAACCATTTGTTTTGGTGGATCGTCCCGATCCAATTGACAAATAAGGCTTTCGGGACGAAAGTACAACATTAAAAAGAATGTTGGTTCAATCGTCTCGCTTGAACCTTTTTGTTTTGGTGGATCGTCCCGATCCAATTGACATATAAGGCTTTCGAGACGAAAGCACAAAACTATGTGAACTCCTCGGGACGAGAAGTCCAACGTAAAAAAGAGATTTTTCTTGCTTAGATCAGGATTAAATTTTGAAAAGGAAACAATGAAAAAAATGAATTTAATGATCTGGCCGGATTTTGGAATTTCAATTTTAATATTGGCAATCTTCACCATATTGTTCAGGAAATTCGATTGGGATATTTCGATTCAAAAACACTTCTTCACTTTGGGGGGTGGTTGGATTTTCAAAAATGCTCAACCCTGGAAATTTCTCTATCATTTTGGCAACATTCCGGCTCTTTGTCTGTCTGTTTCATCCCTGATTTTGTTGAGTTTCAGTTTTTTTAAAACATCTCTGATAAAATATCGCAAAATATTCATATTCATGACGATCGTCATGGCTCTGGGCCCCGGCTTGTTCATCAATTCGATATTGAAAGACAACTGGGGACGTCCTCGACCGCGGGATATTATCGAATTCGGAGGAAACTATAATTACGAAAAAGTTTTAAGCATCGATACAACCAGCAAAGGCAAATCCTTTCCCTGCGGCCATGCTTCCATGGGATTTTATCTGATGACACTGTTTTTCATTTTCCGGAAAAGAATGGATTTAACAGCACACAGAGCACTTTATCTCGGGATAGTTTTTGGTTGCCTGATCGGAATGGCACGGATGGTGCAGGGTGGGCACTTTGCCAGCGATGTGCTTTGGGCAGGCGGACTTGTTTACCTGATTTCTGCGGCGGCTTTTTACAGTTTGAAAATGGATCGTTCCATTTTCGTTGAATCAACCGCTGACAAATTACCGATCAAACGAAATTTGCTCGTTATGATCATAATCGCTGCTGCAATTGCACTGACTCTGTTGATACTGATGTCAGGTTCTCAAAGCTACACCAAAACTTTTTCATACAAATCGTATACGAATAAACTCGAACTCAAGATTGAAATCGAACGCGGCGATGTTGAATTTATCGATGGAGATAGCATCTCAATCAACGTGGATTATGTAGCTCATGGTTTCCCTTGGAGCAAAGTGAAAACAAAAGTGAGAATCAAAGAATTTGCAGAGTATCAGAGTATTGCTTTGAACCAGCGGGAAAGCGGCTATTTCACGGAGGTAGATCAAACGATCACAGTTCTTCTTCCTGATAGTTTGGATTATGATATTTCAGTTAAAATCGAAGAAGGAAATTTGATTCTGACAGATTTTTCCAATGAAATTGAAATGGAAACTGTTTTAGGGAATGGAAGAGTGATTCAATAGAATATTCTAAACTTCCTTGTGTCATCTTCAACTAAGTAGTAGAACACATTTTGGAATAAATCATCCAGGTTGATATTATACGCTCTTTGGATTTCTCGTCCCAAGATCCACACCTATTCGCTTTCGTCCCGAACAATTTGCAAATGCAATTATTATCTTGACGGAAAAATGGATTTTGTGGTTTCAGTAATTTTGAGAAAAATAATAATGGAGGTAACTTATGAGCAAAATAGGGAATAAAAAATCGATATTAACCATAATTATCCTGGCTCTGGTTCTTGTGATTATAATAGTTTTGGTTAATGGCTTTCAGAAAATCTCACAAACCAAAAAAGAACTTCAAAAAAGTACAGTACCAACGGAACAAGAAGAGATTACTAAAATCAATATTAACAATGCTGATATTGATAACTTAATAAAACTTCCGGGTATTGGTCAAACAAAAGCTAAGGCAATTATTGATTACAGAGAAAATATCGGAGAATTCAAATCATTAAAAGAACTTACTAATGTTAAAGGAATTGGTGAAAAAAATTTCGTGAAAATGCTTCCTTATCTAAAAATGATAGGAGATTCAACGGAAATAATTACTTCCATTCCTGATAGCTTTAAAGAGATTTCCGGAAAAATTAATATCAATACCGCATCTTTTACTGAACTTATTTCATTACCCGGCATCGGTGAAAAGAGAGCACAACAAATAATTAGCTATAGAGAGAAAGCGGGTAGTTTTGAAAATAAAGAAGATATTATGAAAGTAAAAGGGATTGGAGAAGGCATATACACAAAGATCAAAGATATGATAATCATCTCCAACTGAATTGTTACACCTTTTCCGCTTTTATGCCGAAAGTATCATTTCACAATTGGATCGGGACGATCCACTAAAACAAAAGGTTCAATCGGGACGATTGAACCAACGTTTCTAAAGATTTAAGATTCAGACTGGAGTTCGCATTCATCAATAAATGCGGACTTCAGAATGAATTAAATATTCATTTAAAATAAACTGTTCTTAACTCCACTTTCGCTTTGCTCTTAAACTGTTCTTAACTCCACTTTCGCTTTGCTCTTGTGAAGTCAAGTCCAGTGAAGTTTCTACAAATTCTCGATATTCTTTAACGCTTTCGGAGCTGTGGCAGGCGTTACCCCATCACCGCTGATATAACCCAGAACCGGTTTGCCAAGAGGATTTTTATTTTCATCTTCTTTGTAGAATTCTACTCTTATGCGCACTGCTTCGCCATTTTTTTCCAAAACATCATTGCCGTTTTCATCAACTTCGAACGGATTTGCATAAACCCAACCCAGACCAATAGCTGCTGTGCCGTTTTCTTCATTAACGTTCTTGCGCGCTGAACCGATAAAACTTCTTTTTTCCAGGCTCACATTCGGTGAATTGATGCTGGAAGTAACCGTTCCCCAGCGTTTTCCGGTTTTATAAATTCCTCTGCCTGAAACAATTCCCTCAGATATGATCAAAACCATTCTTTTGGTTGTGCCTGTAGCGATATCTTTTAGAAGCGCTTTCTTTCCCACAAAATCCTCTTTTTCCAGATCGATAGCTGCACCAAACAGCGGTGCATTGACCGGAGTGTGTTTTCTGTCGTATTCACTTCCGTTCAAAGGCAAACCGAAATTTCCGGCTGAAATCCTATTCTCGTCTCTGCCGCCCAAACCTACAACCAAACCACCCAATTCCAAAGCTTCCAAAGCAATTCTTTTAAATTCCTGGTTGCCAATTTCGACCGGAACATAAAGTTCCCAACCCCAGCGATTTGTATAGCCCGTTCGGCTGATGATACAACGCTGCCCTTCAAAATCGAATTCATTGAAGCTGAAAAATCCCATATTCTTGTCAGGTTTATTGCGGTTTTTCAAAACATCAGCACCATATAATTTGGAGATCAGTTTGAAGGAAAGCGGACCTTGAATATCGATCTTGACGAGTTGATCCGAAATATCTTTAACTTCTACCTCTTCCCCATCTTTTAAATACTTGCAAATATAATCAGCATCGGCGATCAAGCCTTTGGCTTCATCTGTAATATCATGTCCGGCATTGATGACCAGGATGAATTCATCATCTGAAATCCGCATGATGATCAGATCGTCCATCACCGTTGCCTGTTCCGTCAGCAGCAGCGTATATTTGCACTGCCCGATTTTCATACTTGCAACGTTTGCCGGTAAAACCCGATCCAGAAGAGTTTCTGCATCACTGCCTTTAAATCTGATCTGAGCCATGTGATCTATATTGAAAATTGCTACTTTTTCAATAGCTTTGGCTTCTTCCAAAACAGAAGTCAGATAATTCACCGCCATATTATATTCACCGAAATTACTGATTTTGATAGGTTCTAAAGGTCTGCCAAGTCTTTCAGAAAGTAATTCTTGATACCATTGTTCTGCTTCAAAGATAGCTGTTTTTCGTGGTAACTCCGGAAAATCAAAGCCTATTTTATTCATCTCGAACTCCTAAAATTTTATTGTTAAAATTATTTTTTTCACTTTTTTGTAAAGAGATTAATATCTCCAATCTCGGAATGCCCGAAGTTCTTCCGAGTGTTGGAGAAAAGAATAAAGAGAAAAGGAGAAAGGGAGAAAAGGAGAAAGGGTGAAAGGGTGAAAGGGTGAAAAGGAGAAAGGGTGAAAAGGTGAAAGGGTGAAAAGGAGAAAAGGTGAAAGGGAGAAGACAGGCAAACATCCTTCAAACATTCGGATGATCTGTGAACAATCCGAAGTTTGAAATCCAGCCAAAATTATTTACTTCTTGACTCAAAAAAGGCTGTCAATATTCATCAAAACCATAATTAAGAATGATAAGGATGTTTTAATGTACAGGATATTAGTTGTTGAAGATGAAGGGATGATATCGGAAGATCTGAAAAAAACACTGACGACTTTTGGTTATGATGTTATCGGTGTTTTTGAAAATGGTGAGGATGTACTGATCGAAGTTCCTGTTTTAAAGCCTGATCTGATCATCATGGATATCCAATTGGAAGGAAAACTTTCCGGGATTGAGACAGCAAACATATTACACAAAAAGCAAGATATCCCGATTATCTTTCTGACGGCTTATGCCGATGATGTGACCATAGAAACATCTAAAACGGCAGAACCATACTCCTATATTGTTAAACCTTTTGATGAAAAGGAATTAAAAGCATCTATCGAAATTACAATGCTCAGACATAACTCCCAAAAGGATTTGAAGATCAGCAACACGAAATTCGTCAGTTTATTCATGGGACATCCTGATCCGGCTGCCTATCTGGACAATAAATTCAGGGTTGTGGACATTAATTCTAAATTCATAGAATTCTTTGGCTTCAATTTAGATGAAGTGCGCGGCAAGTTGATCTTTGATCTGATCGTGCCGGAATCCAGAATGAAAGAAGCGAAAGAACTTAATATGAATACAAAATCTGTTTATTATGATACGATCCGTAAAAATAAAAACGGAGACTTCCTGGATGTAGCCATTTCTGCCGCTCCTATCGAAGTTGACGGCAAACAAACCGGCACTTTCATAATTTATAAAGATATATCCCGACGTCGCGAAATCGAAAAAGAAAGAGAACAACTTATCACAGACCTGAAAAAAGCCCTGGAAGATGTTAAAACTCTCAGCGGTTTGATCCCGATCTGTTCTCACTGTAAGAAAGTGCGCGATGACAGCGGTTATTGGGAACAGGTGGAATTTTATGTCGCAAAGCACACAAATGCCGATTTCAGTCATGGTATCTGCCCGGATTGCCTGAAGCAGTATTATCCCAGGATGTATGAAAAAATGAAAAAAAATGGAAAAATATAAGTTGGATTTATGCAAAATTCCAAAGTATTATTTTGTTCTTTATCCCCCAAAAGTTCGTTGCCGGAACGCAAAGATGCACTGAATAAAATTCTCTCTCAGATCGATTTTACCTCTATCGTTTCTCCACGTGATAAAGTTGCCATTAAAATGCATATCGGCGATGTGAATAACGTTACTCATATTGCACCGGAACTGGTGGCGTTGGTTGTGCAGGAAGTTAAAAAACAAAATGCACTGCCCTACCTCACGGAAACTTCCACGCTTTATTCCGGTCCTCGCTCCAATGCCATCACTCACTTGCAATTAGCTCAGGAACACGGTTTCACTTTTGAAGCAGTTGGCGCACCTTTCATCATGGCAGATGGGCTATTTGGCAATGCCGAGATCGAAGTTCCGATCAACGGTATTTTATTCGACAAAGTTAATATTGCGCGCGATGCCGTGCTCACCGATGTCTTGATCGCTCTCTCTCATCCCACCGGACACATGCTTTCCGGGATCGGTGCCTGCCTGAAAAATCTGGGCATGGGACTGTCCAGCCGCAAGGGGAAAATGCTACAGCACTCGTCTATAAAACCTTACATCAATGCCGATCAATGTACTCTTTGCGGACAATGCCTCAAGTGGTGTCCGGTGCAGTGTATCATCGAGCAAAATGGAAAAGCATTCATTCAACAAGAGATCTGCATCGGCTGCGGTGAATGCCTGACTTTGTGCAAATTTTCTGCCGTGAAATTCAATTGGGGCATCGGCTCGGAAGACTTCCAGAAAAGCATCGCGGAATATGCTCTTGGAGCCATCCAAAATAAACGTGGCAAATCACTTTTCATCAACGTGCTCACCGACATGACCAAGGAATGCGACTGCCTGAGCATTAAACAAACACCCGTCATCGACGACATCGGCATCCTCGCTTCCACCGATCCGGTTGCCATCGATCAGGCAACTCTCGATCTGACCAGGCAAAGAAACAACAAAGACCTTGGCAGGATCGCCTATCCCGCTCTCGATCCAAACATCCAGCTTGATCATGCTGAAAAAATCGGTTTGGGCAACAGGAAGTATGAATTGGTGGAGATATGATACTAATAAATTAATTGGAAATGCCAATTTTCCAGATTTAAATAGTTAGCCAATTATCAAGAAGGGTTGGCACTAAAAAAGAGATCTAAATGTTGAAAAATTATTTTAAGATTTTCCTGAGAAATTTTAAGAAAAATAAATTCTATTCAATGCTAAATATCTTCGGTTTGGCAATCGGATTGGCTCTGGTTTTCCTGATTGTGTTGTATGTCCGTCACGAAACAAGCTATGATGCCTACAATGTAAAAGCCGATAGAATTTATCGTGCATTAACGATCAGAAAGGATGTCGATTGGATAACTCCTGGCACCTCATGCTTGTTGGCCGAAGTATTACGAGATGAATATCCTGATGTAGAAGCTGTTGCCCGTACAAGAAGCATCAATGTAGAGATCGAATTTAATGATAAACTTGAATCGAATTACTTCGTTTGTGTAGATCCGGAGATCCTGGATATTCTTACTTTGGAATTTGTTCATGGTTCTCGGGAAAATGCTTTAACAGAACCGTATGACATCCTGCTCTCTGAAACACGCGCGACTAAACACTTTCCGGATGAAAATCCTGTGGGGAAAATTCTTCCGGTAGAATTGTATGGTGAGACAATTAATTTCACTGTGAAGGGAGTACTAAAGAACGTTCCAAGGAATTCAACTTTTTTCATGCCTTTCCTGGTCAATTTAGACATCGCAGACAAGTTTTTCATTTTTATTAATTCCAGATATGGAGTTGATAATACGGATGAAAAATGGTTTTCAAATTGGTATTCAAACTTTTATCAAACCTATATTTTATTAAAATGTAATATAGACCCTGAAGCTTTTTTAGATAAGATGAACGAAATACCCGCCAAGTATCATGATGAGGGAATGCAGTCTTCTTATGATCTGCAGCCTCTCAAGAAAATCTATCTCTATTCATCTGATTTTACAAACAATCCAACCTGGAGTGGCAGCTTATCTAACATCTACCTGTTTTCCAGTATAGCCTTCCTCATCTTGTTTATTGCCTGCACTAATTTCATGATCCTTTCTACAGCCCGATCAATGCTTCGTTCCAAAGAAATTGCCGTGAAGAAAATCTTGGGTGCAGAACGAAAAAACCTGATCAAACAGATTATGTTCGAATCTATATTTACAGCATTTATGGCTTGCGTCATTGCAATCGGTTTTACCCATTTATTTCGCTCATCAATGGCCCAATATCTACATGTTTCTTTAGAAATAAACTACACAAGAGATTACATATATCCTCTTGCTTTATTTACCATTACATTATTTGTTGGGATAGCTTCCGGAAGTTATATTGCATTTTATATTTCACAGTTAAATCCGCTGATGATCCTGAAAAGCAGAACTATCACAGCCAGTTCAAGATCCCAATTCCGTCGTATCGTCATCTGTCTGCAAATGATTATTTTTATTGGTTTGATTGCTGCTTCTATCATCATTATTAAACAACTGCATTTTGTAATTAATTCTGATTTGGGATTTGATAAAGAACAGTTGCTGACCTTAGAACTGACAAGCGGAGATTTCAGCGAGCATTATGAAGTTTTCATGGCAGAATTGACCAAATGGCCTGATATTATTGATGCTGCCGGAGCATTTTGCATACCACCTGACGATAGCCGGACGGTAGGTAAAATTCCGTTATTTGACGATCCGGATCAGCAAATTCAGGTGGAGTATTATTCGGTAGATTACAATTTCTTTGAAACTTTCATAATAGGGTTAAAAGAAGGCAGACTTTTTTCAAGGGAATTTGCTGATGATACCCAAAATTATGCCATTCTTAATGAGACGGCAGTAAAGGAATTACACATTGAAGATCCGATTGGACAAACTATTGAAAATTCCCAAATCATCGGTGTGGTGAAAGATTTTCATTTTCATAGTATGTATTATAAAATTGAACCTATGATATTCAGATACTGTCCCTTGGCTCATATCGGTTATGTAGGAATCCGTTTGGCTCCTCATAATGTTCAGGAATCGATAAAGTATATCGAGCAGACCTGGAACAAATTCAACCAAGGCAAAGATGCACCGTTCAATTTCGAATTCATCGATGAGACACTTGATCAACTTTATCGCGACACTCAGAATTTTAGTAGAATGATTCTCTATTGCACACTTTTTGCTGTTTTTGTAGCTTGCCTGGGATTATTCGGTCTCACAATGTTCATCACTAAACAAAAAACAAAAGAGATCGGCATCCGAAAAGTATTCGGTGCTTCCCCCCTCCGCATCCTTAAGCATCTTTCGATTGAAATATTCTGGTTAAATATTATTTCAACTACAATTACTATCCCACTGGTTATATTCCTAATGAAAAAATGGCTGATTAATTTCGCCTATAAAACCGAAATCAGTTTTTGGATCTTTATTATTGCCGGAGTGGCTGGACTTTGTATATCTCTAGTAACTATGAGCTTCTTCTCGATCAAAGCATCTCTGGCAAATCCGGTAGAAACTTTGAAATATGAATAGATTATTAATAATACCCACAACAGGCGCATTAAGCGTAGAGCAAGAAGAAGATGTGAAAGAACATGGCGTACGCCAAACATTAATCAACATTCAGCTTCGCTCCTTATTGATTTGAGACAAAATAAAAAAACTCCAAATTATACGATTAATTTTTTCCCATTGACTTCTAAAATCAAAAATAATTAACATCTCAAAGAATAAAAAGTGAAGGATATAATTTGTCTAAAAATGTGAACACCAACGCCAAACTGATCGACGGTCCCGTCGGTAAAACGCTGATCAATACCATAAAAACTTCCGAAGTTTCAGTATGGTTTTTCTTGAAAGATAAACTTCGGAAGTTTAACTGGATAGGATAGTATTTTGACTCCAAACCCCAACACTAATGCCAAACTGATCGACGGTCCCGTTGGCAAAACGCTGATCAATCTCACCATTCCCATGATCTTCGGAATGGTCGGGCTCATCATTTTCAACCTGACAGACACATATTTCGTGGGAAAACTGGGAGCGGATCAACTGGCAGCGCTCAGTTTCACCTTTCCGGTCATTTTCATCATCAACAGTATCGCGCTGGGATTGGGAGTGGGCGCATCGGTAGTCATTTCCCGCGCCATCGGCGAAGGCGATCATGATAAAGTCCGCCGCTTAACCACCGACGGTTTGCTGCTTTCCATCGGCATTGTGATCGTTTTCACTCTCACCGGTCTTGCCACGATAAAACCGCTTTTCACGCTGCTGGGAGCTTCTCCCGAAATTATAGTTTTAATTAAAAAATACATGGTGATCTGGTATATTGGTATGCCGTTCGTCGTCGTGCCGATGGTTGGTAACAGCGCCATTCGCGCCACAGGAGACACCAAAACTCCCAGTATTATAATGATGATCGCCGCAACGATTAATGTCGTCATGGACCCGCTGTTGATCTTCGGGATCGGTATCTTTCCTGAAATGGGAATCCAGGGAGCAGCCCTGGCAACTGTGATCTCCCGATTCACAACTTTTTCCGTGGCGCTTTATGTTCTGGGAATCCGGGATAAAATGCTGACATCCAAATTTCATTCCTTCAAGACTGTTTTGGCATCCTGGCAAATTATTCTCTTCATCGGCGCACCCATCGCAGCTTCCCGCATGATCGTTCCTTTTACCACCGGCATCATCATCAGGCTGCTTTCCGGTTTTGGAAACAGCACGGTCGCCGGTTTTGGCGTGGCCTCCCGAATCGAGTTTTTTTCCCTTGCAGCGGTGAACGCCCTGGTAACCGTTTACGGGCCTTTCATCGGACAAAACCTGGGAGCAAACAAAGCGGAACGCATTTATTCGAGCATCAAACTTACGAGACGTTTTGTGCTTTTCTGGGGAATTCTTCTCTTCATAATTTTAGGATTTGCAGCCCCATTTATCGCAGGAATTTTCAGTAAAGATGTTGTTGTTATCAAGACCATTGTCACTTATTTGAGAATCGTTCCCATCGCTTATGGTTTGAACGGAATTTTCCTGCTTTCCACCACAGTAATGAACGTTCTGAAAAAACCGTATCATTCCGCCGGCCTCATCGCAGTTCAGATGTTCCTGGTATATATTCCGCTGGCTCATCTCGGAGCAGAATTTTTTGCAGTGAAAGGTGTCTTCCTGGCAACTGCCATCGCTTATATCACGGGTGGATTTTTAGCCAGTAAAGTGATGAAGAAACAATTATTCAAAATTCTTCAATGAGGATGAATGAATTTAAAACAACTTAGAAAATACTTTGCTCTGAAACCGGGTGCGTATGAAGATTTTCCTTTCGATGATGTGACGATGGTCATCAAAGTCGGAAATAAAATGTTTGCCCTCATCGGGTTGGATGCTGAACCGCTCTGCATCAACCTGAAATGCGATCCGATGCTGGCAGTTGAACTCAGGCAGCTCTATCCAGCCGTTATCCCCGGCTATCACATGAATAAAACGCATTGGAACACGGTGATATTGGACGGCAGCATTCCCGAAAAAATTATCAAGAAAATGATAGACGATTCGTATGACCTGGTTTTTAAGAGTTTAACAAAAAAAGTGAGGGAAAAGATATTGGGAAAACTTGCCCCTCCCCAACCCTCCCCAAAGGAGATGGAGTAAAAAAGCTGAAAATTCGAGAAACACTTTTCCTTCTCCAATGGAGAAAGCTTTCGGAGACGGTTGAGGCAAAGAAAAAGGAGAGTTTGTAAGAATCCAAGCCTAAGGCAGGTAAACTTACCCAAAGTTCATTGAAAATTGTTGAAAGAAGCTTTGGGAAAGTAGCCCGTGAGTCCCATCACGGGAGAATGTAGCTCCGGCTAACAGTTACTTATTTATTGCCAACTGGAGCTGGAAATTGCATCGTTGCCTAGTAGGAGCTATGCAACGAGAAAGTGAACATAATAGTTTATTTGTCATTCTGAGCGAAGTGTTGTCCTGAGCTTGTCGAAGGGTCGAAGGGTCGAAGGACACATTTGTAATTAATTCCGCAGGAGCGGAGAGCTTCCGTTCCAACGCAGAGCATTGGAACGAGAAGAAAGCAGCGTTCCAAAGCTTGAGCATTGGAACGAGTATTCATCCCCATAGATAGGGGGATTGAGGGGGTTGAAATTTGAACATAGCCGCTCGCAGAATTTTGAAGCCATTTATATTGCCATTTATCATTCTGGTAGCTACATTTATAATTTATTGTAAATGGGCCAATATCTGCGCTGGTGGCAGCAACGAATTAAAAGCTTTCTTCGTTATCTTACCTCTTCTTCCCTATCTTTTTTTCAGCATCGGAATACTGTTTGGCTGGCGTTCCAACAATGCCGGCTTGATCTTGAATTCTCTTTTAATGATCATTGTTTATTTCGGTTTATCACACCTTAGTAAAGATTTTCCGACCTTACCTCTCTTAATTGGTTTTTTGCTTCCCATCAATATTCTGATCTGGAGTAATGCCCGAAATAAACACATCTTCAACAAACTTGGCGTCAGGTGTTTGATAATCGTTCTGATAGAGATCATGTTCGTTTTCTTTCTTAGCCGGTTTCAAGATCAACCCGAATCTAAATTTATCTTCGAGATGTATGCGGAATTCCCTGTATTTTCTTTGCAATTGAGTAATTTCATGGTTTTTGTTTTGGAATTTCTCAGTTTCAAATTATTGGTTGGAAATATCATCATTTATTTATTTACAATTCTATGTTCATGTGTACTGTTCTATCTTTATCGTCTTTTTCATGATGCGATGTATGCTATCTATTTCTCCGTTCTCATCGCAGTTTTTCCGGCCATTATCGGTTTTCAGAATCCTGCTCTGCTGCACATGTTCTTCAATGCCGCCGGTCTGATCTTAGTAGTCACATCGGTGGAAGCCTCATTTAATCTGGCTTATATCGATGAACTTACTGCTTTGTCCGGCAGAAGAAGCATGGCTAAGACGATGGCGAATCTGGGAAAAACCTACACCATCGCCATGATCGACATCGATCACTTCAAACAATTCAATGATAATTACGGACATAAAACCGGAGATCAGGTTCTGCAGATGGTGGCAACGAAACTGAGTGAGATTTCCGGCGGAGCAAAAACTTTCCGCTACGGCGGAGAAGAATTCACTGCGGTATTTGCCGGGAAACCGGTGCAGCAAATACTGGAATTTCTGGAAGAGTACCGGAAGACCGTTGAAAATACTCCCTTCATTGTGCGAGGCAAGAAAAGAAAATCTGATTCCGAAAATAGCCGGGGTAAAAGCAAAGCCAATCCTGACCAGCAGGTAACAGTAACAGTCAGCATTGGAGCGGCATCTGCAGGAAAAACTCTCGATAAACCGGAGAAAGTTTTGAAAGCTGCTGATAAAATCCTTTACAAAGCTAAGCACCTCGGAAGAAATCGAGTTGAAATTAAATAGAGTGAATAGTGGTACGCGAGTCCCCTCGCGTGAAAAATCAGGAAAGTTATTTCCGCTGTATTCTTGTTCCCAATGCCCTCATTGGGAACTCAATATAATGCGAAACCCCTGTTTCACCGATAGAAGTGATTATTATTATTGAGTTTATTCCCGCAGGAGCGAAAAGGCATCGTTCCAACGCTGGAACATTGGAACGAGAAGTTTTTCTTTCAACGACTTCTCATGTTCTCCTCGCTTATTTTCTTGTTCCCAATGCCCTCATTGGGAACTCAATATAATGCGAAACCCCGGTTTCGCTGATAGAAGTGACTGTAAAAAAATATGTTTGCATCCGCTGAAGCGGAGAATTTCTCATTCCAACGCTGGAGCATTGGAACGAGTAAACGCAACAGGAGCATTGGAACGAGTAAATTTAAAAGAAATATAAAATATTAATTGGAGGTTTTTATGTTTTGTCCCAAATGTAAATCTGAGTTCGAAGAAGGCATTCAAGTCTGTCCTGAATGCGATGTTAATCTTGTGGAAGTTTTACCAGAAGAAGACTATTTAGAGTTTGTGAAAGTATTTGAAAGCTCGGATCCAAACCTGACTGTGATTATTAAATCTGTATTGGATGATGCCGGTATCAAGTATTTTGTTCCGGGAGATAATATGCAGAGCATTCTCGGCGCAAAATTCGCTTTTGCTTTCGGAGCCGACATTGGAAATGCGCAGTTCCTCGTGAGCAAAGAAGATGAAGCAATTGCACTTGAACTTTTAAAAGAAATTGAAGATTCTGAATTAGTGGAGTAGCCTATGAAAAAAAGTTTAGTTTTACTTTTATTTCTATTTCCACTCATTTTATTCAGCCAAAACAGGTTGGATCCAAATAGTGTAATTTCACCGGAAGAAATTAAACAAGCTCTCACAGAAGTGAAATCGGACAGCGTGAATGCCAGCAAAGGTTTCGAAGATTTGATCAAAGACCTGAACAAGATCGAAGGACTTTTCACATTGTATGAAGACCCGGAAGAAGGCACCGTTTACATGCAGATCAATCCCGACCAATTCGGTGTGATTTATCTCTGCACGATGACGCGTCAATCCGGTGATGCCTACATGTTCGATGCTTCCTCCATGCTCTGGAATTTTCCTTTTTTCTTCAAGAAAGTAAATAAGAAAATCCAGCTTATCGAGAAGAATCTGAATTTCCGGGCTGATGACGATCCTGCCATGCATCGAGCCATCGAGAAAAGCATTTCCAATTCGATCATTGCTTCCACTTCCATTGTAGGCAAGCCGAACGTAGAAACGGGAGCAATCCTGATCAAGGCTGCTGATATTTTTGTGCGCGATATGGCTAATGTGGAAAGCAGCACAAACTACTATAAACAGAATTTTACTTTCGACAAAGACAACAGCTATTTTGGCTTTTTAAAGTCTTTTCCTCAAAACACAGAAATCGATGTAATCCTGCATTTTAAAAGCAACGAATGGCGCGATGTCTTTACTCTAGCAGATTCCCGCAGCATGATCCATAAATATCACTACAGTCTTTCCGAAATCCCGGAAAACGATTACCGTCCACGAGTTGCCGACGACCGCATCGGCTGTTTCATGACGATCTACCAGGATTATTCCAATCTTTTAAAAGAGGATCCATATATTCGTTATATCAATCGCTGGCATTTGGAAAAACAAAATCCCAAAGCTAAACTTTCCAAACCCAAAGAACCGATTGTTTTCTGGTTGGAAAACACTATTCCCGAACAATATAAAAAGCCGGTTCGAGACGGAATTTTATTATGGAATGATGCATTTGAAAAAATCGGGATCAAAGAAGCGATCGTTGTAAAGGAAATGCCGGACGATGCTGATTGGGATCCTGCCGATGCGCGTTACAATACGATCTGCTGGATCGTGCAGCCGGGAGGCGGCTATGCTGTAGGACCTTCGCATGCCAATCCGTACACCGGTCAGCTTTATGATGCCGATGTACGAATTTCCACTGATTTCATCAGATTCTATGCTCAAGAATTTGATGAAGTAATAATTCCCAGCACTGATAAATATGATTTGGAAAAAATGAATATTAACCGCTTTTATGAAGGTGACAACTACGCAGAAGGCCTGGCGCAGCAGATGGCTTTCGGTTGGAATGTATTAACAAAAAACGGCATCATGAAAGATACGCCGGAGGATTTGAAGAAATTCGTGGATGAAGGAATAAAATCTCTGGTGGTGCACGAAGTCGGTCACACACTGGGTTTCCGCCACAATTTTAAAGCCAGCACCTATTACACAGCCGAGCAGCTACAGGATGAAGAATTCACCGAGAAATACGGTATTGTTGGTTCTGTGATGGATTACACTCCGGTCAACCTGGCTCCGTTGAATGGTAATCAAACCAGTTATTTTCAAACCGTATTAGGCCCCTGGGATTACTGGACTGTGGAATATGCCTATTCCATTTTCAATGAAAAAAAAGAAGAGGAGAAACTGCAGGAAATAGCAGAAAAATGCAACGAACCATTTCATGATTATGGAACAGATGAAGATGCTTATGGAAAAGGTACGAACGGCATGGATCCGCTTTGTACAACCTTTGATCTGGGAAAAGACATCATCGATGTTCATTCAAATCGCCTGGAATTAGTGAAAAACTGGTGGGAAAATATCAATGAGAATTTCAGCGAAAACGGCGAAAGTTATTCCAAATTCCGCTCTGCTTTTAGTCAGGGTTGGAGAGAATACAGAATGGCTACCGGCAGTATTGTTAAATTTATTGGCGGTGTTTACAGCCATCGAGATCATATCGGAGATCCCAACGGCAGACAGCCTTTCGAGATCGTTCCGGCTGCCAAACAGCGTGAAGCTCTCACATTTCTGATGAATAATATCTTTGCAGAAGATGCTTTCGATTTCGATCCGGTTTTATTGAACCAGCTTGTACCCGATAAATTACCCAAATTCACCAACAGCATCTGGGAATACGAACGTCATGATTATCCGATCCATTACTATGTTTCCTGGCTGCAATCGATCGTTTTTTCCCAAGTTTATAATCCGATCATTCTCGCCCGGATTTGCGATAATGAAGTTAAATTCCTGCCGGATGAAACGCCTTTCACTCTATCTGAACTTTTTACTGAAGTTCGTACGGAAATCTGGAAAGAAGTTGCAGAAAACAGGAATATCAACAGCTATCGCCGCAATCTTCAGGAAATGCATCTGTCAGAACTGCGGAAACTTGTTCTGGAAAATGATCCAAAAGCTCCGCAGGATGCCGAAGCCCTGGCTCGATTTGACTTGAAACAGATTGCTGCTCAGATCGCAAAACTGGATATGAATAATTTGGATGTGATCACCCAAGCTCATTTGTCCAAAATAAATGATGAGATTCAAAGCATTCTTTCCGCTAATCTGCAGATGAAATGATTTTGAGCAATATAATGATTTTATCGAGTTGTAAGGAAGCATGACGACGACTCGAAGCTTTAAAAAAATAATGTATCGTCTCGTCTCGACGCAATCTTTCGAATCGATACTTGAATCAATGATTTTGAGTGAAATTTACAGGATGCACTTTCAGCATCTTCTTTCAAAAATTCTTGGAGAAGATATGGCTAATTTTGAAATTAATCTCCGCAGGAGCGGAAAATTATCATTCCAACGCCGGAGCATTGGAACGAGATTTAAAACTATGCGAACGGTTGAAGCATGACGACGACTCGAAGCTTTAAAAAAATAATGTTTCGTCTCGACTCGACGCAATCTTTCGAGTCGATACTTGAATTACTCCTTCTCCTCGATAGGTATGAGTCGGCTTATGAAACAAACGATCTCAAGAAGGCTGGGTTGAGGTCGATAATTGTATGAAAGAAAAATAAATATTTCAATGGAGTGAGAATTCAAGATTCTATGAGACTGAAAATTATTAGTATTATCATATTAACCTTAATCTGTGCAGCCTGCAGTAGAGAAATTTCACCTCCGGTTGCCGGAATCCAGCCTGATACATTGCAGGTTTTTGATTCAGTGTTGGTCGATAACTACGCCTGGCTGAAGGACAAAACCCATTCCAACCCGGAAATACTTGATTATGTAACCGCAGAAAATACCTACACTGAAGAGATGATGCTGCCCAACAAAAAACTGCAGAACGATATTTATTTTGAAATGATCAACAGGCTGATCGATGATGAAGAATCCGTGCCGGTAAAGATCAATGGTTACTATTACTACACCCGCATTGAAAAAGGAAAACAATATACGATCTATTGCCGAAAAAAGGGAAGCCTGGATGCTGAGGAAGAAATCTATCTCGATGTAAATCAACTTGCCCGGAAGTATGCGTTCTGTTCCCTATACAGTCGGGCAGTATCTCCCGATCATCGCTATCTGGCTTATGGCATCGATACATCGGGAGCAGAGATCTTCGAGCTTAGAATCAAAGATCTGCAGAAGACTGGAGAATATTTACCGGATACCATTTCCGGTGTGAATGACCTCGTCTGGGCGAATGATAATTCCACGTTATTTTATGTGCTGCAGGATAATGCCGGACGCACCTATCAAGCATATCGGCACAAACTGGGAACCGATATTTCCACTGATGAACTGATCTATTCCGATGACGATGAAAGATTTTGGGTTTGGATCGGAAAATCACGCAGCAGAGAATACATTATTCTGGGATCTGAAAGTAAAACCACATCTGAATGCCTGTTTTTGAACACAGATGATCCAACCGGAAATTTCACCATGATCGAACCTCGAAAAAATGGGATTTTGTATTATCCGCTTTTCAATGAAAACAACCTGTTCATCGTCACAAATGAAAACGCTCCCAATAAGAAAGTAATGAAAACAACACTTGAAAAGCACGATAGACGTTTCTGGCAGGAATTCATTCCAGCCAACGACTCAATAAAGATTGAAGCGGATTGCCAGAAAAACCATCTGATTATCACGGAACGCAGCAAAGGATTGAAAAACATAAAAATTTTAAATCTGACCACAAAGCAATCTCATTACATCTCGTTCACCGAACCGGTTTATAATGTATTTCACTGGCTAAGCACGGAATTTGATTCCCCAATTTTACGATATTCCTACGAATCTCTCACTACACCATACACAGTTTACGACTATGATATGGATATTGGAATAAAAAAATTGATGCAGCAGGATTCCATTCCCGGCGGTTATGATCCACTCGCTTACAAAGCAGAACGCATTTTTGCCGAAAGCAGGGATGGCAAACAAATCCCGATCTCGATCTTATATAAAAAAGGCGAGTTCAAAAAAGATGGTACAACTCCTTTGTATCTGACCGGTTACGGAGCCTATGGTGATAGTAATGATCCGTATTTTTCTTCTGCCAGGCTTAGTCTGCTGGATCGAGGAGTCACTTATGCTGTCGCTCATATCCGCGGTGGCAGTGAGATGGGTGAATATTAGTATGAACAGGGAAAAATGCTGAACAAGAAAAACACCTTCAATGACTTCATCGATTGTTCCGAATATCTCATCAAAAATGGCTATACCAGTTCCGACAGATTTATTATCGATGGCGGCAGCGCCGGCGGGCTGCTCATCGGAGCGGTAATCAATATGCGTCCCGATCTTTATCTGGGAGCTATTGCCGACGTTCCTTTTGTAGATATCCTTTACACGATGCTCGATCCCACACTTTCAGCTGTGGTGAGCGAATACGAAGAATGGGGTAATCCCAATATCAAGGAAGAATTTGAATATATTCTATCTTATGCTCCCTACAATAATGTGAAAGCTCAGAATTATCCCAACATTCTGGCTCTGGCCGGATTTTATGATACGAGGGTAAATTATTGGGAATCAGCCAAATGGATAGCAAAATTACGAGCCCTGAAAACGGATGATAATCTGCTTTTATTGGAAACAAATATGAATGCCGGACACGGTGGATCTTCCGGCAGGTATGATTTTTTGGAAGAAGTAGCTTTGATTTATTCATTTGTTTTTAAAATTTTGGAAAAATAGAAGTGGAACTCTCCCTGGCTCTTCCCTCTCTTTCCCATTGCGTATGGAATAGTGAAAGAAATGGTGATCAGTTTTCTACGAAAAGCCGATACTTACAAAGAGAGGGAATATGAGAACAGCAGGAAGAAATTTTCATTGCGAGTGATCTTACTATGGCATTAAATGAAGTAATCTTTCTTCATGGGATTTCTTGTTCCCAAATTGAATTTGGGAACTTAATTGCGCTCGAAACTCAGTTTCATAAGAATATTCGTTCCCAAACAGAGTTTAGTAACGAGAAAAGACAAACTCAAAAAAGAGATTGGGTGTCTTTATGAGGTTGCTTTCAGCTTGCCCCATGAAGAATCTATTGGATGTTCTTTCAGCCTTACAGCTTCGAATTTGTGAGATTCTTCCAGAGAACAATCCGGCAGCTGCCGGATCAGAAAGACTGGATTTCAACAGTGATTGTGAAAAAGGTATCTTGTTCCTAAAGTCCTCTTTGGGAACACAATTGACTGTGAAACTCCGTTTCATAAAATGAAATTGATGCTGTTCCCGAGACAAACTTGGTAACGAGAAAATATATTGGAGGAAATTATCAAAACATTAAGATTAGTTTTTATTATTGTAACCGCATTTCTGGCTTTTAGTTGCCAGCAAATGCCTACCCAAACTGAAACAACTTCCGATCTGCCGATCTCACTTTCATTGCAACCTGCTATCGATAATGGGTTCGATGTTACCCAGGTGATTGTGACTATTACTAAAGAAAATTACATCAACAGTTTGAGTCTGACGATCGACGGAAGCATTGCTTTCGGCACATTCTACGAACTGGAACCGGGTCTGTACAACATCGAAGTGGAAATCTACGAGGATGACCTTCTCATCGCCACCGGCAGCGGCAGCGGAGAAGTGGTGGCCGGCGAAACAACTGTTGTAAATATTGAGTTGGTTTTCATTCAATTTAATGGGAATTTAACGATCATCGTGGATTGGACCAGTTTCCTGCCGGAATACCCGCAACGAATTTTGTTCATTGGAAACAGCATCACCTATTACAATGGTGGAATCGATCTGCATACCATGAACCTGGCCAACAACATCGATCCAACTTTGGAAATTTATTGTAACATCAAAGCATTCGGAGGCTGGACCCTGGAAATGCACTACAACAGCCCGGAGACAATCGCGGAAATCCAAACCGGAGAATACGATCTGGTTATTTTGCAGGAAATGACGTCGAGGCCAGTGGACGATCCCGAGCTTTTCTATTATTATGCTGCTGCTTTGGATTCGGTGATCACTGCTGCCGGAGCCGAAACTGCCTTTTTCTTCAGTTGGCCCTTTGAAAGCGAATTTGACACAATGATCGAACAGCAGGCTGCGGCTTATAATTACATCGGACAGCAACTCGATGCTCCTGTCATTCCTGTTGCCCGGGCCTGGCAGATTTCTCTGCAGGAAAATCATGAGATCGATCTTTATCAACCGGACGGAAACCATCCTACTGTGCAGGGAACTTATCTGGCTTGCTGCACATTCTTCGCTTTTTTGTGGGATGAAACTCCGATTGGCGCTACTTATATAAACGATCCTGCTATAACATTAGCAGAACGTGATGCCCTGCAGCAATCAGCCTGGGAAGCGTATCTGTTGTATGGGAATTAGCATTTCAGCAATTCCTAATTCTCCCCCTGTCAAGGGGGATCGAGGGAGTTGCAATTCAGCACTTCAGCAAAAACCTTGAGATCGTTTCTTTCTCAAATTCTTTCACTTAACAATCTTAAGGTTGATATAAGAAAAATATCTTTCCGAATCTTAGTTGCAAGAATTTCTCTGTAAAAAGCTTCGGAAAGGCTTTTATGAAGTAGAACAATGAATTGAAAGAAACCTTGAAAGGGCTAAATCCATTGAAATATTGTAAGAAGCCCTTGCAAGGTTAACATTTTTTTTGCCTTGACCAAAATAATCATTTCAAAGAACTTCGACGGTGAACCTGAAATTTAGGAAGATTTTATGAAAGTTGAAGCGATGGAATGTTGGATTGATGATATTAAGCGCATTGCTTTAATATTTCCCTATGACAGGAACGTGATAACTCTCATCAAGCAAATCGAAGGGCGAAACTGGTCTGTTTCCCAGAAATGCTGGCATATTCCCTACCGGGAAAATTATCTCGCTTTTTTGAACGAACAATTTCTTGGTAAACTGGAATTCATCGAAAGCACTTCCAGCCAACTAATTGAGAAGAAACCTGATTTCCCAACCGGATATCTGAAAACTTTGAAATTACTGGGATACAGCGAACCAACCATCAAAACTTATCAAGGGCATTTCCAGAGATTTCTGAATTATTTTCCCAAAACGAAATTGGAAGATATTACGCCTGATGAGATTCGTGAATACATTATTTATTTGGTTGAAACTAAAAAATATTCGATTTCCAGTCAGAATAATTCTATCAATGCAATCAGATTTTATTATAGCAAAGTGCAGTATCAGGAAATTGAAGAATTCTATCTTCCCCGACCACACAAAGCAAAAACAATTCCTCATATTTTGAATGAGCAGGAAGTCTCGCTCATCCTGAAAAATGTATGTGATCTTCGAGATAAATGCATGATATTTCTCATCTACTCGGCTGGACTCACACCGAGTGAGATTCTGTATTTGAAGCCGGAGCAGATTGATTCCAAAAACATGAAGATCTTTATCAGCAGTGCAACGGGAGATAAAGATCGTTATGTTGTGTTGGCCAGTAAAATCTTAAATTTATTGAGGGAATATTTCCTAAAATATAAACCTAAAGAATGGTTATTTGAAGCTTTTCCCGGTAAACAATATTCCAAAAGAAACCTGCAGAAAGCCTTCCAAACTGCTGTGCAGAAAAGCGGCATTGCCAAACCGGCAACGCTGACAATCCTGAAAAACTCTTTTGCGGTTCACCCCGTAGGATAAAAAAGGTTTGGGTTTGATAATGTTTTATACTTATGTTCTTTATAGTGAGAAAGATAAAATGATGTATACAGGATATACACAAGATTTACAAAAAAGGATTGAAATGCATCAAAATGGTAATGTGATATCAACTGCTAAAAGAAGACCTTTAATACTTATTTACTAATCTTTCCGACACTTAAGTCCTTATAAAATAAGGTATGCAATTCGGTATTATGGGTATAACATCTCTTTTCAAAGTCATTTACGCAGATTTCCTAAAACCGTGTTTATCTGATTCGGTAATTTTATCCAACCACTC
>JAUSOT010000268.1 GCA_030656075.1 Candidatus Cloacimonadales bacterium | reverse complement strand
GAGTCCTTTGGAATGATGATTGTAAAAGTGGAAGCCCGCGAACTGCGCCTTGAGCAGATTATAGAAAAGCTGCAGAACCTGA
The DNA here is from genome assembly GCA_030656075.1 of Candidatus Cloacimonadales bacterium. Lineage (GTDB taxonomy): Bacteria > Cloacimonadota > Cloacimonadia > Cloacimonadales > TCS61 > B137-G9. The sequence goes on along the minus strand of JAUSOT010000268.1, from coordinate 1,544 downwards.
ATGCTCATCTGCAGTCTGAATTTGACACCCGGACAAAAATTGAAAAAGAATTACAGGGTTACCGCGATAATCTTGAATCGCTCATCCGGGAACGTACCGACGAACTGATGAAAACCAACGAGATGCTGAAAATCGAAATTCTCGAACGTCAGGCAATTGATGAAGACCGTAAAAAACTGGTCGATGACCTCCAGGAAGCTATAGACAATATCAAGACCCTGAAAGGCTTGATTCCCATCTGTTCCTCCTGTAAAAACATCCGCGATGATAAAGGCTACTGGAATGATCTGGGAGTCTATATCAGCGAACATTCGGAAATCGAATTCAGTCATAGTCTCTGTCCCGACTGCCTGAAAAAACATTACCCGGAAGAATATAAGCGGCTGCAGGAAAAAGGCAAACTGGTATTACCACCGGAGAAATGAGGCCATTATGGAATACTATGAAGGAACTGAAAAAATATTCGATTACCTGATCCAGGCAGTTAAAAATGCCGCTGCGAATACTTTTGATCCCGATAAATCGGTATTCGAATTGGCCAAAACCGATAAATATCCCGAACAGATCGCCGACCTGGCCGAATCCTTCGGTATGATGATTGTCAAACTCGAAGCCAGAGAGTTACAATTAGAGCAAACCATTCAGGAATTACAAAATGTGCACCAGCAATTAAAACAGGAACTGCAGAAAAAACAGGATGCTGCGGCGGCGCTGCAGAAAGAGCGAAACCGGCTGGAAGATCTCGTTCGTGAACGGCGCGGCGAAATCGTGAAATCCAATCACAAACTGCAGATCGAAATTCTGTCCCGGAAACGAATCGAAGAAGAGCGCGAACAGCTTATCGTGGAAATAACCGCTGCTCTCACCCGTATGAAGCAGCTGAAACAATTACTACCCATCTGTTCCTCCTGTAAAAAAATCCGCGACGATAACGGGTACTGGAATAACCTTGAAGTCTACCTGGGTAAACACAGCAATGCCGAGTTCAGCCACGGAATCTGCCGCAGCTGCATGAAAGAGTTATACCCGGAACGGTATGAACGACTGTATGGAAAAATCGATCCGGATATGGATTAATTAAATCTTCTATGAGAACTTTTTGAAAAAAAATAGGTTTGAATTAGGATAAAGGTAAAATTACAGGTAATAATCGCTATGGATTACGATCAAAGAAATATCTTGTATTCGAAATAGAAGGATAAAATAAATGAAACCAAAATTAACGATAGAATTTTTAAAAAAGGCAGCAAAAGAATTTTGCAAAATCGAATCAAAATATGATGGTTACGTAAAAAGTGATTATGTGTGTCATTCTGAGGGAGCCTGCGACCGAAGAATCCCTAATAACCAAGGCGATTTCTTTACCGGATGTTCGTAAGTTTGGGAGATTCTTCACTCACTTCGTTCATTCATCTCAAAGAGACCTCTATGAGGGAATGACAGCCATGACCATGTCATTCTGAGGGAGCCTGCGACCGAAGAATCCCTAATGACCAAGGTGATTTCTTTACCGGATGTTCGTAAGTTTGGGAGATTCTTCACTC
>JAUSOT010000264.1 GCA_030656075.1 Candidatus Cloacimonadales bacterium | reverse complement strand
GGATAAAATTACCGAATCAGATAAACACGGTTTTAGGAAATCTGCGTAAATGACTTTGAAAAGAGATGTTATACCCATAATACCGAATTGCATACCTTATTTTATAAGGACTTAAGTGTCGGAAAGATTAGTAATAACCTGAAGAGTTTCCACTCGATTTGAAAGAGAGCCTGATCTTTATGCTTTTCTTGTGAAAGAAGATTCGGAAGGATGATGATTATGTTTAGGGGACTGACGGGCTACAGAGGAGATATGAAATACAAGGAATCCTATCGCAGAAACCTTCCTCATATTCAACCCGAAGACACGGTCTTCTTTATTACCTATCGTTTGTATTTCGAATTTCCTTCTAAATACAAAAATAAAATCAACACAATGAAATCGGAGTTTCAGCAAAGAACAAATTTGTTGAATGCAAAACAACGTGAAATCGAAAAGTACAAATTTGAAATTATACTTTCTGAAATTGAAGATGATTTTATTGGGAAATTCAGAAATTCACCGTTATGGTTAAATGAAAACGATATCGCCGGAGTGGTAGAAGACAGTTTATTCTGGTGCGCCCAAAAGTTCTTTGATCTATTTGCTTTTTGCATAATGCCCAATCATGTTCATATCATAATCAGGCCTTTGCTTAGAGATAAAAACCATATCCATTACAGGAAATCATGTATGATCACAAACATTTTACGGCTCGTGAAGCTAACAAAATCTTGCAGCTAAAAGGACATTTCTGGCAGGATGAGCATTACGATCATTATATTCGGAATGAGAAAGAATTTTTCAGGATAATGAATTATATTTATATGAATCCGGTGAAAGCCAACCTGGTTAACGAGCCTGAAGAATGGAAACACACATATATAAATGAAGAATTGGTGTAGTAGCCCACGAGTCCCTTGTGTGGAAAAAACTATGTGCCTCGCGAGTCTCTTCACGAGCATGAGAATTTTGAAAAAAATTAAAAACTTCCCGTCAAGGGACTGACGGACTACTGGGGAAATGTGTGATTGTCGCACATTAAATTGTCGCCTTATCGAACACAAAGCTTGACGCGGTAACTTTTGAAATTAATTTATCTCACTGGAGGATAAAATGGTTGATTTCAATAAACAGATAGGAATAAGAATAAAAAATCTGAGAGAGGAAATCGGGTTTTCTCAGGAACAATTAGCCGGGGAATTAGGTGTGCGGAGAGAAGTTATTTCTAACATAGAAAACGGCAAGCGCAAAGCAACTGTAGAAGAACTTTCTAAAATTTCCAAAATCCTGAATACTTCTGTTGATTTACTTATTGATGCTTCCAAAGACATTTCCGTGATCATTTCCAAAGACCAAAAACCTGAGCAACCTAAAACTGAAATCCGTATCGATGTTCCTCAGAAAAACCTGATAAAATTTAAAGAAGTCCTGCTTTATGTTCTGAATAAAATCGGTTCCAAACCAAATATCGGCGAAACAGTACTCTATAAAATTCTCTATTTCATCGATTTCGATTATTATGAAAAATACGAAGAACAGTTGATTGGAGCAACTTATCAGAAAAATAATTACGGCCCTACTCCCAAAGAATTCATCAAGATCGTGCAGGAGATGGACGGCAAAGACCTGCGCAAGATCAAAGATGAGTATTTCAAATATCCGCAAACCAAATACCTGCCGTTGCGTGAACCGGACTTAGCAGTATTCTCCGCCAAGGAAACCCGGTTGATCGACCAGGTTATTGCCAAACTTGCCGACATGAATGCTTCCCAAATCAGTGAATATTCTCATGGCGATGTTCCCTGGCTCACCGCCGAGGACGGTAAGATAATCGAATATGAAAGTGTATTCTATCGCACAGCTCCTTATTCGGTGAGAGATTGATAAATGCAAATCGAGTATTCGGCAGAATTCAAAAAAGATTTGAAGAAACTGGAAAAACGGTTTCGCACACTCGAATCTGATCTGCAGAATTTCGTCACCGTTCAATTAAAATTGTTTCATAAACTTAAGCTCGATAACCAGGGAATTGTTGAAATAGCTGGTTTAGGAATAGACTATCCCAAAATCTACAAAGCTCGAAAATTTGCCTGCAAATCTTTGAAGGGAACTGGTTCTCGGAGCGGAATCAGGATTATTTATGCTTACTATCCCGATCTGGATAAAATCGAATTTATCGAAATTTATTACAAAAGTAATAAAGAAAATGAAGATCGGGAGAGGATAGAGGGAAAATGTTAACCTTAAGGAGGTAAATCATGAAAGCCTTGGAACATCTGACTAACTTAGGATTCATAAATGTTGGCAAATGGGAAGATAATTCTTTCATTGTTAAATCCAATATGGCACATAATAAAGATTACTATAGTTGCGTTTATGCAATTTCAATTAATGAAGAAATAAAATATATTGGTTACACTTCTCAATCTATTGAGGATAGAATTAAAAACCATGAAACAATTAAATCTCATATGAAATACTTCAATAATAATTCTCATGTTTTTATGGAATTTTATCAGGATATTTCTTGGGGTCAATACTATCTTGATTTGGCCCAAGGAATGGAATATTGTATGATTGATGTTTTTAAGCCAAAATGGAATATTGATGGTAAACCCTCAAAAGAGAAAAAGGGTTTAGAGATTATTTAAATTGAAATTCACAAATACATTAAATTTGTAGCTATTGTAAAAAGATCACAGAGTAAATATGCACATTCCCCTCTGGATGCTCGATTTCATACAAAACTACGGAACGATAGCTCTGTTTGTAACTTCGTTCATCGCGGCTACGATCGTGCCGGCCAGTTCGGCAGCAATTTTATTGGCAGCTTTGGCAGCCAAAGCTCCGGTCGTTCCGGCGTTCATAGCTTGTTCGGTGGGTAACAGCCTGGGCTGCGCAGCCAATTACTGGATGGGCTACCTGATCGGTAAACCGCTCATTCCCAAACTGGAAAAATCTAAAAGCGGACGCAAAGCGCTGGAATACACAACTAAATACGGCACATGGAGCCTGCTGGTTTCCTGGACGCCTTTTCTGGGCGATCCCATCACGATTGCTGCCGGGATTTTCAGGGTAAATTTCCTGAAATTTTCTTTGATCGTGTATTCATTAAGAATTGTGGGTTACGCTATAATCGCTTTGTTTTTTGTTTGATTTATTAACAACGAACAAAATCGAACAAAGGTAAATGCCATAGAAATTAAGAAATTACTTCGGAAAGTCGGTTGCAGTCGTGAATCAAAACAGCCTTCCCAAAATGCAGAGAAGGCTTTTTTCAAATCTAATTTAATTGAGAATTCTATTTAAACTTAATCGTTATTTCATTTTTTTGTTCTATCTTCACGCCAGGATAATCTTTGAACTGATTGATGAATTTTATATCACCAACATCACTGTTTTTATCCATTAATTTCAGCGCATTTTCGTTTTCTAACAGTTTCGCAAAGATAATTTCTTCTAAAGTAATTTCATTATCCTGAACATGGGTTGCGTCCGAACTCACAATTTTTCCTTCAACAACGATTTTAGTGGAAATCTCCATATCGGCATAGACCGTTTTGACCATCTGCAGGGCGGAGTTATCGTCTTCTTCAGTCATATCATCATTGTAATTTTCTTCATCCCCCAATTCCTCATCATCCGTCAATTCCTGGTCGTCTTTTTCTTCTTTTGGGAAAATCACTTTCAATTCCGCTATACCACCCTTTTTGAATCTGAAAGTAATATAATTATACGAATCAATGCTTGCAGACGCATCATTTATTTCCTGAGTCGCATTTTGATTGAGCCTGATTTTGGAAATATCCTGGAAGGAATACGTAACTTCATAGCCTTGCAAGCTGTTTTGGGTAACGTCTTTGCTGGAAACATATTTCACGCCTTCGCCAAAATCGGCTGCTTTTTCTTCCAGTTCTTCCACATCATAAGATGCTACTTCATCTCCCATATAATCATTCAAGTTGCTGGTTATCAACATGGTTTCGACTATTTTCCCGGAACCGTCTTTGTTGAGATAAATAATCCGGTGACTTTGGAAACAGCCGGAAAGCAATAATAGTACAATTCCCAGTACAATAAACAAACTTATCTTTTTCATAAATCCTCCTTTTTGAAACATTTATGATGTTGTTTTTAAATTTTTCCAATCCTAAATTTCTGTCAATTTTTCCAACTTGTAGGTTCGTTGCCAATTACTCCTTTAATCCGCTCGATGCAAAGCTGGCAATGATCTGCTTTTGAGCTATCAGGAAAAGCACGAGCAGCGGCAGGATGCTGAAAGTGGAAGCAGCCATCAGCAGAGAAGTTTGCGTGGAAGCTTCCTGTGAGAAATAGCTGAGCCCCACCTGGAGCACGCGTAATTCCGGACTGTCGGTCATGATCAGCGGCCACATAAAGCTGTTCCAGCTACCGATGAACCCGAAAATTGCCGCCGTGGCGATCACCGACTTGGAAAGCGGCAACACGATCTTCCACAAAATTCCAAACCTGGAGCAGCCGTCGATTTCCGCCGCATCGAAAAGATCGCGGGGAATGGTTTTGAATTGCTGGCGCAACAGGAAAATCGTGAAAATATTCGCTATCCAGGGAATGATCAGCGCATTATAAGTATCGATCCAGCCGAGATGATTGAGCAAAACGTAGGACGGAATCAGATAAACCGGCTGCGGCACCATCATCATGCTGATGAACAGGTAGAAGATAAAATTCTGACCTTTGAATTTCATGGTGGCAAAAGCATAAGCCGCCAGCGAACCGGTGATCATCACTCCCAACACCACACTGCAGGAAACAAAGATCGTGTTCAAAAAATAGCGGCCAAAGGGAACTTTGTTAAAAGCATTTGCGAAATTTTCCCAATGCAGTTTGAATTTCTTTTCATGCCGGATATCGCTGTTTGCCACTTTTGCATAAGACCGGATGCGGTTCATATCCCCATCGAAAAGATGAACAAATGAGCTGTCTGCCCCTTGTTTTACGATCGTTATGTAATATTCTTTTCCGCTTTCTTTATAGACATCATATTCCTCGACAGGAGAAAAACCGACATTGCCTTTGTTAATTTCCAGTTGAGATTTCACGGAAGTTGTCAACATCCAGAAAAAAGGAATGATCATAGCCAGTCCGCAGATCGATAAGATAAGATAAGTAATAATCTTTTTGAAATTCATGCCGGCCTCCTAATAATGAACCTTTTTTTCCAGCCGTTTCTGCAGGAGGGTCAAGCTGAGGATAATAACAAAAAGAACGAGTGCGATGGCACTGGCATAACTGAGATTATTGCTTTCGCCAAATCCTTTATCAAACAGGAAGTAAACTATCACTTTTGTCGTCCCCAAAGGTCCGCCCACAGGGGGCCCGGTCATCAAATAAATCTGCGAGAAAACCTGGAAAGTCGTGATCGTGGTCATCATCAGAACATAGAAGGTAGTCGGTGAGATCAAGGGCCAGGTGATTTTGAAAAATTGTTTTATTTTGCCGGCTCCATCGATGTCGGCAGCTTCATAATAGACATTGGGAATGTTCTGCAATCCTGCCAGATAGATGATTGTGTTGTAGCCGAGTCCCTTCCAGATGGTTACGATAATGATCGAGAAAAGTGCCAGCGAAGGTCCGGCGGCCCAGGAAGGAAGTTCAATTCCCAAATTGGCAAAAAGCAGTTGGAAAATACCCTGGCTTTCGGCCAGCCAGCCCATGGGATCGAGACCGATCTTTTCCAGAAAATAATTTGCCAGTCCGGTCTGCTGATTGAAGATAATCTTCCAGACAATAGAAATAGCCACCATGGAAGTAACCGTGGGAATGAAATAAACCGACCGGAAAAAACTCTTCAGCTTTTCAATAGTGTTCAGCAGCGCAGCAAAAAGCAGCGATAGAATCAAACTGATGGGAACTACAAAGATCACCAGGTAAAAGGTATTCACGAGCGATTGCCAGAATTCCTTGTCTTTCATCATTATTGCGTAGTTTTCCAGCCCGATGAAATCACCTGCTCCGGTCACTGTCCATTCGAAGAAACTGACAATGAACGAAAGCACGATCGGGATAAGCCGAAAAACAAATACAATGATAAATGCCGGTAAAAGATAGATATACGGCCCAACATCAAACTTCTTTTTCTTCATAGAATTTCCTCATATCATTCTTCACAAAGAATTATTAGCCGAGATGTAATGTCAATTGAATAATTAACCTTGCCAGGGCTTCTTCCAAAAAATTTCTCCCTGCTTAGCCCTTTTAAGGTTTCTTTCATTTTGTTTCAGCCAAAAGCAGGATTAGCAGGATTGCAAAGATTTTCAGGATGAAAATGTACCACAAAAACTAAAGGCACGAGAAGTTTTTCTAAAAAAATCTATTAGCTTATCTCTCGAAGAATCTCTTGATTATTCTCTTTACTTCATATAAATTAACAAACTGAGATTCTTCCAAAGAACAATCCGGCAACTGCCGGATCAGAAAGACAAATTTATTTTGGCTAAATGAATTTGCAACGCCAGTATTTCGCAGCTTCGGCTGCCGAATGATGATAATTTCATTTCCGCAGAGAGAGAATATCCGGTTCCAACGTGGAACAAGAAAAAGGTGAAATAATGAAATTTGAAGAAATCAAAAAAAGTATTTGACAGATAAAGCCAATCTCAAATTCTACCTACCGGTCGGTAAGGAGAAGTTATGAATAAGACAAAAGAAGCAATCGTGAAAACAGCTCTCAAACTCTTTCTGCAAAAGGGTTTCTACCATGTTTCAATGAATATGATCGCTGATGAAGTAGGTGTTTCCAAACCAGCCATTTATCATCATTTTCAAAACAAAGATGCTATGGTGGAAGGAGTATTGGATTATTTCACAGAAAAAATGAGTGCCTGGGCAAAAAAGTATTATTCCAATCTTAAATCTGGAACTGATTTTGTGGAAAGAATGTTCAATGCGATCCCTATTTATAAAGATGTCGAGACAGTTCTATTGGATAAAACGGCAGAAACTTACGCCTATTCCTACAATGATCTTTTAATGATCTTGAGTAAATACAAACCGGAATTTCGGGAAAGAATAGCTGAAGATCAAATTCATGCCCGCCAGGTTTTGAATCAGCATCTTATTGATGCCCAGGATGCCAACCTGATCAGAACAGATCTTCGCTCTTCGCAATTGGCAACCATGATCCATGCGATCATCGAAGGGTGTGCATTTATCTGTGAACTTGACCCGAATCTGAATATCAAACGAGTTTCAAATGATATGTTTGAAATTGTGAAAAAGCTGATCAATAAAGAAAATTCTTTAAGTTGACTATCCCCGTGGCAAGCCAAGGAGTATTTTGCCAACTTAATTTCAGCAAGCTGAAAACTGAATTTTCTAATATTGCCCCTCTCTGCCTTCGGCATCTCCCCCAAGGGGGAGAAAATGAGGATACCCCGATGCAAGCATCGAGAAATTATTCTGATTAAATAATTTGGAGGAGAAATGAAATTGAAAATTTTTGCCGTTCTGATCATTTTATTGGGTCTCAGCATCGCATCCTGTGAAAATCCGCAGATTGCCATGTTTGAAAAATTCAAAGGCGGAATACCCGGCGACCTGAAGGAAGATATTATCATTCCATTCACCTTGCAGCATTCGCATCTGATTGAAGTTACAGCTACCATTAAAGAGATGCCTTACACGATGATCCTGGATACCGGCGGCATGACGATGCTGGAAAAAAGTGTTAATGACAGCCTGGAATTCGAAACCATGGAAATTCCGCAGCAGAATGCTGTGATGGCAATTGTGGATGAACTGAAGCTGGGAAATGCCTCGGTAGCAGGAATGAAAGTAGGTTTAGTTGGATTCAACGATACGTTCAAATTTGAACTTCCCGGTATGATCGGCTCTGATTATTTGCGTTTTTTCAACGTAGAAATTGATTATGAAAAACAAAATGTAACTTTACGGAATCCTCAAAAAATGACCGCAAAAAACGATTCTGAACATCTGATGGATATTGAAATGGTTTCCCCTTATTTTCCCACGATTGAGCTGCTAATCAATGAAAAACACAAATTTCCGGGAATGATCGATACGGGGCTGCCTTATGCTTTTGTCTTTCCCATCAGTTGGCTGGAAAATCTCTCCGAAGCGGAAAAGGAAAATCTGGTTGAATCAGAAGGCTATTTTGTGCGCTGGCCCTGGACTGAATCTCCACAGAATTACTTTTATTTGATGCCTGAGATCAAATTGGGAGATATTGTTTTGGAAGATGTTCCGGTAATCTTTGGGGAAGTGCCGGTATTCCTGAATAACAGCACGGCTTTGATTGGAAAATATTTCTTGGAAAATTATCTCACAACCATCGATTATCCCAATCGTCAGGTTAAATTTACAAATGCCGAAGAATCCAATTATTCACTCCGATATTCTGCCGGTATCAATATCGCTAAAAAAGATGAAAAGCTTCAAATTACCGGAGTTTGGCAGAATTCTCCTGCTTTTGAATCCGGACTTCATCCGACCGATGAATTGATTGCTGTGAACGGAAAATCCTATGATGAAATTTCCGAAATTGAAATTGCAGATACGATCATGAATAAAACTATCGCTGAATTCTATATTACTATCCGGCGTGATGGAAAAGAAGAAAGCATTCTTCTCAGAAAAAGAGATTTGTTTGAATAAACTTTTCTTTAGCAACGAACAAAACCAACTTCTTTTCATTTGTCATTCCCAGCGTAAGCAGAGATCTCGTAAGTTGCTCCTGCTGTGCAACGCCTGTATTTTTGCAGCTATAGCGACTGTTGGTTCAATCGTCCCGATCAGTTTTTGTTTTATTTTTTTTGAAAGAAACTTTCCCAAAGCTACAGGAAGAATTCTTGAAAGAAGCTTTGGCAAACTAAGTGAAAGAAAATCCTCTTATCCTGTCCAAAGTCCAAAAACTGAGATTCTTCTGAAGAACCACGTAAAAGAAACGTCAGAAAGACAAACTTATTTTAGCCAAACGAATCCCAATTCATTGACATTCCCACCCAAAATTTAATATCTGTATGCAAATGAAAGTTAAGGAAATTAGATGATAAATATTGCGATCGCCATGCTGCTGGGACTGATCTTCAGTATCACTTTTCACATCTCCCGCGGCATGCAGCAGCAGGGCATCAAAACACTCACTTTCATCAAAGAGAAAATCGGCAAAAAACAGCCAACTCTCTTTTGGAAAGAATGCAAATCAACAATTTACATTTGGGGAGTCATTCTCGGCGGCAGCGGAATTATTTGGGTAATTCTGGCTGGTAAGTTCGCTCCGGCCTCATTCTTTACTTCCATGTACGGACTAGGACTGGTTGCCATGATGTGGTATTCCAGCAAAATCCTGAAAGAGAAGATCGATAAATGGGAATTCATCGGCGCTGGAATCCTGATCGTGGGAACTGTTCTGATCGGCATCGAAGGCATTTTCCAAACGAAATTAAATTACACTGACATTGATCTGGAATCTGTCTGGTGGATCGTGGGAATTTTCACAGTCATTTCATTATTCGCTCTTATCATTATTAGGAATCATAAAAGCCAGGTTCTTAAATCGGTGATCTTCGGTATTTTCACTGGCGGCACAGTCAGCTTCGATCCGATCTTCAAAGGCATCGGGCAGAACCTGAATCATAATCCCGGTTTTCTCCCGGCTTCTTCATCGGGTTGGACGATTTTCCTGTTGAGCCTGGCTTTCACCACCACCGCTTTCTGGGTAACCCAATGGGGATTTTCCAAAAATGTACGCGCCGCACTTCTGATTCCCATGCACAATTCCATGTATATCGGCTTTCCAATTCTCATCCAACTCGTAGCTCTTCCCGGCTATAAAATTTCATACATCACAGTGCTGGGAATGCTGCTTATCTTAGCCGGAAACCTGATAATGAAACTGGATGAAGCAAGAATGCCAGGTACGACAAAATTAAGTTAATTGACATAAAAATATAGAAATGAAGCTTTGATGCGTACCTCAACCTGCCAGGTTGAGAGAAAGGCTGTTGAGAATCGAGATCTTCGCAATCAAGCTGATTGAGGCACACGTACCTCAACCTGCCAGGTTGAGAAAAATGGCTGTTGCGAATCGAGATCTTCGCAATCAGGCTGATTGCGGTACAAGTACCTCAACCTGCCAGGTTGAGAAATTCAGAGAAGGAATGATCTTTTTCGCAATCAGGCTGATTGCGGTACTTTTTTCACAAGCTGGCAGCTTGTTGTACTTTAATGGGGTTATTATGAAAAGTAAGTTTTTTTATAAAGAATTTTATAAAAGAAATCTTCCTCATTATCAACCTGAAAATGGAGTTTTTTTTATTACAACTTGCTTAGCAAATTCTCTTCCCCCAAAAAAGCTTAAAGAGATCAAAGAGAAAAAAAATGATTTTGAGCAAATGCTCAAACAGGTTTCTAAATCACAAAAAATTATTGTTCTGCAAGAATTTCATAACCGTTATTTTAAAGATTTTGATGACTTCTTAGATTCCCAAAGAAATAATTGCTGGCTTTCCCAAGCTGATCTGAGAAATATAATTATAGAAAACCTATTCTATTGGAATAATCTAAAATATTATTTATTCGCTTTTTGCATCATGCCAAACCATGTTCATATTATTTTAAAACCAAAGCTCAAATCATCCTGTTCTTATGAATCATTATCTGATATCATGTTCAGCATGAAAAGCTATACTGCCAATGAATGTAATAAAATTCTTGATAGAAACGGGTCGTTTTGGTTACATGAATCGTATGATCATTATATTAGAAATGCTGATGAGTTTGATTATTATGTTGATTACGTTCAGCAAAATCCGGTGAAAGCAGGTTTGATAAAAAAATGGTCAGACTGGAAAGGAAATTGGATTGCTGAAAATTATTTAACGTACCTCAACCTGCCAGGTTGAGAAAAATGAATGTAAAGAATCGAGATCTTCGCAATCACGCTGATTGCGGTACTTTTTTAACAAGCTGGCAGCTTGTTGTACGTGAAGGAAAATTATGATCCAAATTTACACAGGAAACGGCAAAGGCAAGACCACCGCCGCTCTGGGTCTCATCGTCAGAGCTTTGGGACGCGGAAAGAAAGTCTGTTTGATCCAGTTCATGAAAAAGAATTTTGAGTACGGTGAAATCAAATTTCTTTCCAAACAGGAAAACTTAGACATCTTCCAATTCGGCACAGATCAATTGGTCGATCCGAATAATCCTGCCAAAATCGATTTTGAAGAAACAGAAAAAGGCTACCGAAAATGCCTTGAAGCTATTTCTTCTCATAAATACGATATCATCGTGATCGATGAAATAAACGTGGCGGTGAAATGGAAATTGCTATCACTGGAAAAACAACTCGAACTGATGGAAATGGAAACCGATGCGGAAATTATCATGACGGGTAGATACGCCCATGAAAAAGTGCTGGAAAAAGCTGATCTGGTGACCGAAATGAAAGAGATCAAACATTACTACCAAACTGGAATTCAAGCCAGGAAAGGAATAGAATTTTGAAATTTACAATGAACCCATCTCCGCTAAGCTACACCGTGGCAGGCAAAAATGGAATTAATTCTTTATTATTATTTTTTCTAATAAAAAAATCAGAATGAGGAAATAAAATGAGAAAATTTTGTTTTAATTTATTACTCGCTATTTTTTCTATTACTCTGTTGTCTGAGGAATTGACGTTGAAAGAAAGATACCAGGCAAGCAGACGGGAATTTACCGATGTCCTTAAAGCAGAAACATACATTTCCGTCAGCCCATTATTATTTCCCAGAATCTGCTTAGGATTCACAGTTGTTGATACTTTAAGAAAACAGCACACTTCTGAATCAACCCTATATTTTCATATATTTGATTCATTTAGTGCAACTAAAGTCTATGGTTTTACTTATAGATATAATCAGTTTTTTTCAAAGAAAAAAGTTAGGAAAGGTTTATATTGGTTAGTTGCTGCAGGATTTGATTATGCACAGTGGAGAGCATTAAATCTATTTGGAGGAGAGAGTAACAGAATCTCTAGTATCTGCACTCCAACTTTAGCATTTGGATTAGGGTACAATTTCAATTCACATTTCAGGATTGATTTTGATATAGGGTGGAAAATCCTATTCAGCAATTTGTATTTTAGTTACGTGTGGTAGAACAATGAAGAAAATAACAATTCTGATCTTCATTCTTATTCTTACATCGAATATTATTTTTGCTCAAACAGAAAATCTTGCTGAAAAGAAATCAAACAAATTTAGTTTTGATCAAAAATATTTTGCATTAAGTCCTCTCGTATCTCCCAGAATATGTTTTGGAATGGTTTCTACAAGCAAACTGCCTAATAAGCGTTTTGCAGAGACTATTGTCTATGTACATGCTTGTGAAACTTTCAGTACTTATAAACAATATGGTATTGCTTTCAGGATGAATCAATTTTTGGCCAAGAATAAGAAAACAAGTTTGTTCTGGATAATGAATGTCGGATTAGATTATTTGCAAATGGAATCGTTGTGTCTTGATCCTGGCGGTAGCAATTGTGATGACAAGAATGATGTGAATGCTGGCATTGTTCCTAATATTGCTACAGGACTAGGCTATAGTTTTAAACTTGGGAATGAATCATTTCTCCGACTAGAACTGGATATCGGATTAAAATGGTTCTTAAGCAATGTCTATATTTCTTTTGTGTGGTGATGAAATGAAGAAAATAATTATTCTGATCTTCATTTTTATTCTTACATCGAGTATTATTTTTGCTCAAACAGAAAATCCTGAAAGAAAGGAATTCCTGAAAATTAAATATGATCAGAATTTCTTTTCGATCAGCCCGGTAATTTCTCCCAGAATTTGCTATGGACTTGTGAAATCTACCAAACAAAGTGATGATCGCTATTTTGAATCGATCTATTATTTACATGCTTTCGAGACTTTAGGAACATATAGAGTTTACGGATTTGCTTATCGGGGAAATGCCTTTGTTTCAAAAAACAGAAGATCGGGTTTATATCTTTTGTTAAATGTCGGATTAGACTATTTAAAATTCGGACCATTATTTGCTGCCCCCGGAGGAGGCACCTCTGATTCAGGCATAAAAAGCATATTGTTTCCCAATCTGGCAGTTGGACTTGGTTACAGCCTTAGAATAAAAAATAATTCCTATCTCAGATTGGAATGGGATATTGGTCTCAAATGGCTTGGCAGCAATCTTTATTTATCGTTTATTTGGTGATGAAATGCAAAAATTGATCGAAAAAAATCTCTATAAAAAATCGCTGCTTTCTTATCTGTTATGGCCGTTATCCTTGGTTTACTCATGTATTTTGATTCTGCGCAGAAAATTTCATTTCGGCGGTTATCGATCCCGCTGTAAAATAATCAGCGTGGGAAACATCGTCAGTGGCGGCAGCGGCAAAACACCGGTCACGATCTTTTTGGCAAAGCATCTGCAAAACAATGGCAAAAAAGTTGCAGTTTCTCATCGCGGTTACAAAGGTAAATTTGAGAAAGAAAACAAACTGATCTCCAATGAAAGGGAAGTATTCGATTTTGCCCGAGATGCCGGAGATGAAGCATATCTATTGGCTTCCAAACTCCTCGGAATTCCAGTAATTGCCGGACGAAATCGGAAGAGATCAATCCGGATTCTGGAAGAAAAATATCCCGAACTGGAATACATCATTTTAGATGATTCCTTTCAACATCTCAAGGTTCAGCACGATTTTGATTTTGTTGTTTTCAATGCCATCGGCGGAATCGGAAACGGTTTCGTTCTGCCGGCCGGAATCTTGCGGGAACCGCTGGTTGCTCTCAAATATTCCGATTACATTGTTTTCAATGGTAAAGGTGAAATTCCAGCTAAAATCCAAAAATGTAAAAAGCCGATTTTGCGGGGAGATTATAACATTAAACGTTTTTCCGATGAAGCAGGAAATGAAATGAAACCGACCGGAAAACTGGCATTACTTTCCGGCATCGGCTTGCCGAAATCTTTTGAGAATACAATTCTGAAAGCTGGTTTACCTTTCGAAAAACACTTCCGTTTTCCCGATCATTACGACTTCCAAAACAAGGAAATCATCAAACAAATTTCTGCTGATGTAAAGTTGGAAAAAATCGATTATTTGCTGACTACCGAAAAGGATTTTGCCAAACTGCAATTCATCGAACATGATCTGCCTTTGGCAATTGTGGAAGTGGAATTTGTGCTGGAGAATGCTGAAGAATTGAAAATTTAGCCACGAAGACACAAAGACACAAAGGACACAAAAAGTTAATCCGTGACAATCCGGGCAAATCCGTGAGCTAAAGATATTCTCGCCACATAGCTCCTGCTGTTTGATGACGATATTCCGTAGCTTCCGCTACAAATTTCTCCCTGCTCTTCTTTCATCGCCATGCCCTCTGCCCTTTACGCTATGCTCTAAATTTTCCGCAGTCTTTTCCCCACCCCTTTGTCTCTATAAGCAAAAAGAAAAACGTGTGAGGCGAAAGATGAAAAAAATCTGGATATTAATTATCGTATTGATCCTGATCGGCAGCGGAGCGTACTATTTCATTCATAAAAAAAACGGTAATTCGGAAACGCAGTTCGAGTTCACTTCTATCAAGCGCGGCAATGTGGAAAACCTGGTTTCTTGCACCGGCACTTTGGAAGCTGTGGGTGCTGTAGAAGTCGGTTCTGAACTTTCCGGTACGGTGAGCAAAGTGTATGTGAATTTCAATGATAATGTAAAAAAGGATCAGGTGCTGGCTATCCTGGACACCACTCAGTTATCAATCACTTTGCGAAATGCGAAAGCTGAAATGATCCGGGCTGAAGCACAGTATGAACTCAGCAAAGTACAGTATGAAAATGATCAGAAATTGTACGAAAATCAATATATTTCCAGGTTGGAATTGAAGACTTCCGAAACATCTATGAAATCGAATTACGTGAACTTGCTTTCGGCGCAGGCAAATCTGGATAAAGTAGAATTGAACATAAACAAATATTCTATCATTCGCTCTCCCATCGACGGTAAAGTCATCAACCGCAGCATTGAAGAAGGTCAAACTGTGGCAGCCAGTTTTTCCTCTCCCACTTTATTTTATATCGCCAAAGATCTTTCCAAGATGGAGATTTATGCTTTTGTAGATGAAAGTGATATCGGGCAGATCTACGCCGGCATGAAGGCTGTGTTCACCGTGGAAGCTTATTCCGAAGAGGAATTTTCCGGAACTGTGAAACAGATCCGTCTGCAACCGGAAACCATTTCCAACGTGGTGAACTACACCGTGATCGTGGAAGCGGATAATCGTGATAACCTGTTGCTGCCCGGCATGACAGCTACTATCGATTTCATCATCGAGCAGAAAAAAGATGTGCTGCTGGTGGCAAATTCCGCACTCAGTTTCACTCCCGATCAAACCTTGATAGCGCAAATGATCCAGCAGAGAAAGGCTGAAAAGGAGAAAAGCAGCGTTCCAAACCAGGAAAAGCCAAAAGACACAAACAGACAAAATTTCGTTGGCTCTGAGGATCGTCAGAAAATGTTCAAAGCTCCTAAATTGTGGTATCCGGATGAAGCCGGAAATCTGCAGATGACGCTGGTGCAGATCGGTTCTACCGATGGGATGAACACCGAACTGACGGATATCGGCAACCTGAAAGAGGGAATGCAGGTGATAACTAAACAAAAAACTGCTTCTAAAACCACAACAACAAACTCCAATAATAATTTGCGGATGATGCGTCCGTTTTAGGAGAAGCTCGTGAAACCTGTAATCGAAATGAAAAATATTGTGAAGAACTATCAGGTGGGAACAGTGGTGGTGCATGCCTTGCGGGGAATCGACCTGAAAATTTTCGAAGGTGAATTCGTGGCGATCATGGGAGCTTCCGGCTCGGGGAAATCAACTTTAATGAACCTGATCGGCTGCCTGGATACCGCTTCCAGCGGCGATTACCTGCTGGATGATCTGAATGTGAATTCTCTGACGAAAGACGAATATGCCGATATCCGCAACCAGAAGATCGGTTTCGTCTTCCAGGGATTCAATCTGCTGCCCCGCACCACAGCTCTGGAAAATGTGGAATTACCACTTTTATATGATCGGCATGAACGCATCAAAAATCCGCGCCAACAGGCGATCAAAGCCTTGGAATCGGTTAGACTGGCAGATCGGATACATCACGTTCCCAACCAGCTTTCCGGCGGACAACAACAACGTGTGGCTGTGGCTCGCGCCCTGGTAAATAATCCTGCCATCATTCTGGCAGATGAACCGACGGGAAATCTCGATTCCAGAACTTCCATCGATGTGATGTCGGTTTTCCAGAAATTGAACGATCAGGGCAAAACGATCATCCTGGTGACGCATGAGCCGGATATTGCCCGGTTTGCCAAACGCACTATCAAATTGCAGGACGGCAAGATCACCGAAGACAGGGAAATTACCGTTCCCAAAAAAGCGAGTGAAGTTCTTGCCACAATGCAGGGAGATGAAGATGAAATGGAATAGAATCCAAAAAATAGCTTTCAAAAGCATTCTGAAAAATAAAATGCGCAGCATCCTCACTTCGCTGGGAATCATCATCGGCGTCTGTTCCGTCATCGTGATGGTGGCTGTCGGGCAGGGTTCGCAGGCCCGCATCGAAGAACAGATCAATTCCCTGGGAACGAACCTGCTGATGGTGTTTCCCAGCCACAGTAGAATGGGCGGCGTTTCACGGGGTGCCGGCAGTTTTAATATGATGAAACTGAGCGATTGCGACAAAATCCTGCAACAGGCAACGCATGTGATGTATGTTTCGCCCGTCATCAGATCTGGCGGACAGATCATTGGCGGAACAGGAAATTGGAGCACCAGCATTTACGGCGTTTCCACCCAATACCTCGCTATCAAAGATTGGGATTTAGCCAACGGCAATTTCTTCACCGAAAAAGACATTAAAGCCAAAAAGAAAGTTGCTGTGCTGGGACAAACCATCGTTGATCAGCTATTTCCCGATTCCGATCCGGTCGGACAAAAAATCCGCATTAGAAACACACCTTTCATTGTGATCGGGGTTTTGGCCAAAAAGGGTCAATCCGGCATGGGACAAGATCAGGATGATGTGATCCTGGCGCCTTCCACCACTGTGCTCTACCGTTTGAAAGGCGGTGACCGGATCGATATGATCTATGTGAGTGCAACTTCCATAAATGAGATGGATCTGGCTCAGACCGAAGTGGAAGAAATTCTGCGGAAAGAGCACAAGATCGATTATGGCGAAGATGATGATTTTATGGTCCGTACTCAAACCGAGATCACGGAAATGGCTTCTGCAACCTCCAAAACTCTGACGCTTTTGCTGGGTGCAATTGCCGGAGTATCGCTCATCGTGGGCGGTATCGGCATCATGAATATCATGCTGGTTTCGGTGACGGAAAGAACTCGAGAAATTGGTATTCGTCTGTCCATCGGAGCACGCAGCAAAGATGTGCTCACCCAGTTTTTGGCTGAATCCATTACTCTCAGCCTGATTGGAGGTTTGCTTGGAATTTTGCTGGCGGTTGGAATATCACTTTTTATGAATAAATTTACCGAGATCAACACGGTGATCAATCCGACGATCGTTTTGATGTCGGTGCTTTTTGCCGGAGCGGTGGGTGTGTTTTTTGGTTATTATCCAGCCAGGAAGGCAGCCAATTTGAATCCGATAGATGCACTGAGATATGAATAAAGAAATTTTTTAAATTAAAGAATTCGGTTCGTAATTCCCCTCAAGCCGAAAAGCCCTGTTTTGATTTTATCGGAACGGGGCTTTTTTTATTTTAGGGGAATCCAATTATTTTCTTGCAGGATGGAACGGCCTGATTCAAATGGAACTTGCATTAAATCTGGAGGATAAAATGGATTTAAGAAATCTAGTCGATTCCTTAATCTCTGAGTTTGGCGAATCGGAATGGGTGGAATTCAAAAAGGATTATTATGATTCTCAGCTTATCGGTGAATACATTTCAGCTCTCAGTAATTCAGCCTGTCTCTATTTTCAACCCTTTGGATATTTAGTATATGGAATTGAAGATGAAAACTATCAAATTGTCGGCACGAAATTGAAACCGGCAAAGATGAAAGGCAAAGGAAATGAATCTCTCGAGCCTTGGCTGAGAAGATTATTAAATCCACGCATAAATTTCTTCATTCATGAATTTCTTTATGATGAAAAAAGGATCGTTCTCTTTCAGATAGATGCGGCACCAGATGCGCCGGTCAAGTTTCAAGGAATTTCATATATTAGAATTGGAGAGCATAAACATAAGCTTTCCAAGCATCCTACACTCGAAAAGAAAATCTGGAACATGAGTACATTTAAAAAAGATTGGAGTGCTCAAGAAGCGAAAGGTGCCGGTATATTCGATCTTGAATTGGATGCCCTGATTAAAGCAAAAATTGAATACAAAAAGAAACAGAAAAATGCCAACTTTTATCATGAAATAGACAGTTGGGACGATCTCACCTTCCTAAATAAAACTAAATTAGCGATCAAAGATAAACTTACTTTCGCAACGATTATATTACTTGGAAAACCTGAATCGACTCACTTTATCAATCCTGCAGTTGCCAGAATAACCTGGATAATAAAAGATCAAAATGGAAAGGAATTGGATTATCATCATTTCGATCCACCTTTTCTTTTAAATGTAGATCGTCTGTTTGCCAAGATCAGAAATTTGACGATCCGGGAATTACCAGATGGAACTTTGTTTCCTATCGAAATCGACCAATACGATAACTGGGTAATGAGAGAAGCTTTGCACAATTGCATCGCTCATCAGGATTATAGATTACAAAGTAGAATCGTTGTTATCGAAAATCCGGATGATCTTTTATTTGTGAATGCCGGAGTTTTCCTGCCTGGAAGTATTGAGCAAGTTTTAGAATTAGATGCTCCACAGCCCATTTATCCCAATAAACTGTTAACTGAAGCAATGGTTAATCTGAATATGATAGATACAATCGGAAGTGGAATAAAACGGATGTTTAATATTCAGAAAGACAGATTTATGGCAATGCCGGAATATGAATTTTCAAATGAAAATCAAGTTAAGGTGAAATTATTTGGGAAGATCCTGGATGAAGAATACACCAAAGTTTTGATGAAAAATAGTGAGTTAACTCTATTTGAAACCATTCTGCTGGATAAAGTTCAGAAAAAGCAAAAAATCTCAAAAGAAGCTCATCAACTTTTAAAGAAGAAAAAATTGGTGGAAGGGAGGTATCCAAATATTTATGTGTCTTCCGAGATTGCTGGAAATACAGGGAAGAAAGTTGATTATATTCATCTGCGAGGTTTTGATAACGCATATTATGAGAAGCTAATTATCGAATTTCTAAATACATACAAACAAGCAACCAGGGATGAGATTGAATCGTTGTTAATGCCTAAACTGCCTGATATTCTGGACGAAAAACAGAAAAAAATAAAAATTAATAATTTATTATCGAATCAATTGGGCTCTCTTAAGAATAAAATTAATAATGTAGGTTCACGCCGATATTCCAGATGGAAGTTGAAAAACAACAGAGATTTAACAAATAAATCGTAAAAACTTTAAAAAGAATTAATAAAAATTAATAAAAATTTCGAATAGGTGAATAATGAAAATCATATCTCATTGATATTAAATACGTTATTGGGGTAATAAAAAATTAATAAGAATTAATAGGAATTAATAGGAATTAATAAAAAACATATCTAACACCCAAACTAAATTGATTTCAAATAAGTAAGGAAATGTGGTATAATTAGTATGAACTAGATTGAAAATACAATATTGATTTTACGTAATTGTTTGTGTAACAAACAGTAAACAATTTCAAAATTAGTTTGGAAAAGGAAATATTAGCTTGAGAATAAGTAAGGAAAAAAAGAATAAGAAAGGAAATCAAAAATGCCAAAACTAACTTTTCTCGGCGCCACCGGCACAGTCACCGGCTCTCGTTTTCATTTGGAGATCGATGGCAAAAATCTGCTGATCGATTGCGGAATGTTTCAAGGTCCCAAAGCAGTACGAATAAAAAACTGGGACGAATTTCCCGTTTCACCTTCCACTTTCGATTATGTGCTGCTCACCCATGCTCATATCGATCACAGTGGCTACTTACCAAAATTTGTGCGGGAAGGTTTTAATGGAAAAATTATCTGCACTCATGCCACGGCGGAACTCTGCGAAGTGATGCTGAAAGACAGCGCTCACATCCAGGAAGAAGATGCCAGATGGGCGAATAAAAAAGGCTTTTCCAAACACTCTCCGGCTTTGCCGCTTTACAGCAGGGAAGATGCGGAAAAAGCAATTTCACTTTTCCAGCCGGTACATTATGGCGATTTTTTCTGGCTGTCCGAAACCACCCGCATCAAATTCCATGATTCCGGTCATATCCTCGGTTCAGCGCTCATCGACATCAAAACCAAGACGGACGAGATTTCCCGCAAAATCCTCTTTTCCGGTGATCTGGGACGTCCTGAAATCCCGGTTTTGAACGAACCCAATCAGGTTTATAACGTCGATTATTTAATTTTGGAATCTACCTACGGCAATCGTTTACACGAATCAACTGATCCGGTTTCTGAACTGGTGGAAGTAATTGAACGAAGTATGCAGCGGGGTGGTTCGCTGGTAATTCCGGCTTTCAGCGTGGGTAGAACGCAAACTTTGCTTTATCTTTTACGTCAGCTGGAAGAAGAAGGAAAAATTCCTTTCTACCCGATTTTCGTAGATTCTCCCATGGCAATAGAAGCTCTGCAAATTTTCGAAGATCACATCCCTGATTTTGATCTTTATACCAGGATGCAGAAAATGCAGGGCAAGAGAATTTTCCATCCCAAAGATCTGCGTATCTGCCGTTCAAAAGAAGAATCGATGAGCATCAACCAGCATCGAAGCGGATGCATCATTATTTCCGCCAGCGGCATGGTGACGGGCGGCAGAATTCTGCATCATCTGGCACAAAGACTTCCCGATCCAAAGAACACAGTTCTGCTGATCGGTTATCAAGCTGAAGGAACTCGCGGCAGGACGATCCAGGAAAAGAAAGAAACCGTTAAAATCCACGGCAAGGAAGTGCCGATCAACGCGCAGATCGAAATGATCGACGGCTTCTCCGGTCATGCCGACTACAACGAAATGCTGGCCTGGCTCATGCCGTTCAATAAAAAACCAACCACAACTTTCCTGGTGCATGGTGAAGCTGATGCCAGCCAGGCGATGGCGGAGAAAATCAGGAAAACTTACGGCTGGAATGTGAAAATTCCGCAGTTTGGCGAGAGCTTTGAATTGGAATAAGAAACCTTGCGAATGGTTTTCGGACTCCTTGCACTTCTGGGTCTTCGCAACGGTTGATAATGCTCACGGATTTACACGGATGGACGCGGATAGAGAGCAATTGTTAGTTCAACCATCCTGGTTGAACACTACGTTAAGTTAGACCATCCCTGGTCTAACCATTTTATTTTAGATCGTATGAAGAAATTGTCTAATTTCGGTGCGTAAAAATGCGGTCCGTAAATTTACGCACCGCTTGAAATAAATAATTAACAATCAATAAACTTGACGATAACAACACCAAATTGATGACTTAACCATTCGTTAAAACGAGGTGTGATTTATGAATTTATTCGATGAAAATTTAAGATTGAAAACGATCAATCCTACCCAGACGGAAGCGTGGAAAAAACTGTTTGAACACTTCAAAGAGATGAAATCCGTTCAAATGCGTGATCTATTTGCCAATGACCCGGAACGATTTACCAAATTCTCTCTCAAATTCAATAATATCCTGCTGGATTATTCCAAGAACATCATCACGGCAGAAACTATGGCTTTGCTTTTGAAACTGGCAGAAGAAACAGAATTGCCGGATGCTGTCGAAAAAATGTTCTGCGGCGGAAAGATCAATGCGACGGAAGACCGGGCGGTGCTGCACATTGCACTGAGAAACCGCAGCAATGAACCGATCTATGCGGATGACGTCGATGTGATGCCGAAAGTGAATGCCGTCCTCAAGCAGATCGAAGATTTTTCCGAAAAAATTACTTCCGGGCAGTGGGTCGGATTTTCGGGAAAAGCCATCACCGACATCGTTAATATCGGCATCGGTGGTTCGGATTTGGGACCTTTGATGGTGACGGAAGCTTTGAAACCCTATAAAAAAGTGAATATTAATTCCCATTTCATTTCCAATGTGGACGGCACCCAAATCGTGGAAACGCTGAAACAACTGAACCCGGAAACTACTTTTTTCATTATTGCGTCCAAAACGTTCACGACCCAGGAAACCATGACCAATGCCAAAACAGCCCGATCCTGGTTTTTGAATGCGGCTAATAGCAAGGAATTCACCAAACTGCATTTCGCAGCAATTTCCACCAACCTGGAAGAAGTGGAAAAATTCGGTATCGATCCCAGAAATATTTTTGAAATCTGGGATTGGGTCGGCGGCAGATATTCGCTTTGGAGTGCAATCGGTCTTTCCATTGCCTGCTCAATCGGTTATGAAAATTTTGTCGAACTGCTGGAAGGCGCTCATGAAATGGATAATCATTTCCGGGAAGCTTCATTTGAAAAAAATATTCCGGTAATTCTGGCTTTGCTGGGAATTTGGTACACTAATTTCTTCAAAGCAGAAACAGAAGCCATCTTACCTTATGATCAATATCTGCATAGATTTGCCGCCTATTTTCAACAGGGAAATATGGAAAGCAACGGCAAGAATGTGAGCCGGAACGGTAAAGAAGTAAAATACCAAACCGGTCCGATCATCTGGGGTGAACCAGGCACGAACGGACAGCATGCTTTCTATCAACTCATCCACCAGGGAACCAAACTTATCCCCTGCGATTTCCTGGCTCCGGCGCTCAGTCACAATCCCATCGGCGATCATCATATCAAGCTGCTTTCCAATTTTTTTGCTCAAACCGAAGCCTTAATGAAAGGAAAAACCTATGAAGAAGTCCTACAGGAATTGGAAGAATCCGGCAAAAGCAATGAAAAAATTCAAAGAGTTTTACCCTATAAAGTTTTCCCGGGAAATAAACCGACCAATTCCATACTCTTCAAGAAACTCACTCCCTTCACGCTGGGAAATCTGATCGCCATGTATGAACACAAAATCTTTGTGCAGGGTGTAATCTGGAACATTTTCAGTTTCGATCAATGGGGAGTGGAACTGGGAAAACAATTAGCCGGAAATATTCTGCCTGAACTCGCTTTGAAATCTCGCATCAAAGCTCATGATTCCTCCACGAACGGCTTGATCAATGCCTTCAAAGATATGCGAAAAGACATTCCAAACCTGCTGGGACAGGATATCCAGAAACTGATCTCGCCCGGATTCAGTGTCGGTTCGGAATACGGAGCAACAAATTTGAGTGAAATACAGCAGAATATCCTTCTGACCTGCCAGGAAAAATCGCAATCCAGCAAAGAAATCACCGATTCCCTGCATCGTTCGGGAAAATCCGGCAATTTGAAGCGTGCTTTGTTGCAGCTCAGAAAACAAAAATTGCTGGTCTACACCATTCCCGATATACCCGGCAGTTCAAATCAAAAATATAAACTGACCCGCAAAGGATTACGCGAATTGGAGCAATCAACTCATAGAAAAAAAGCCATGTTAAACCGAATTCAATTGATCAAAGGAGACATCACTTCATTGAAAGTTGACGCTATCGTGAATGCAGCCAATACTTCCTTGATGGGCGGCGGCGGTGTGGATGGAGCGATTCATCGCGCTGCCGGAGAAGAACTATTGCGGGAATGCCGCAAAATCGGTGGATGTCCCACCGGCGAAGCTCGCATCACGGGTGGCTATCAACTTCCTGCCAAATATGTTATTCACGCTGTGGGACCGGTTTGGCACGGAGGCGGAACCAGGGAAAACGAACTGCTGGCAAGCTGTTATAAAAATAGCCTTGATCTGGCTGTGAAACATGGTTTGCGGACGATTGCCTTTCCTGCCATAAGCTGCGGAGTTTATCGATTCCCAAAAGATAAAGCAGCCAGCATTGCCGTGCAGGAAGTGAAGCATTTTCTGAATAAAAATTCCACCATTGAAAAGATTATTTTTGTAGGTTTTAATGATGAAATCTATAATTCATATTTTGAAGCGATCAAAGAAATATTGTAAGGAATAAATTATGGAATTAACCAGCAAACAAAAAGCAGATTTGAAAGCATTAGCACAACATCTGGATGCCATCGTCAAGATTGGAGATAAAGGAATTACTCCTGCTGTGATACGCAGTTTGGATGAAGCTTTGAAAGCCCGGGAATTAGTAAAAATCTTGGTTGGTCATCCCGACAGAAAAGTACGCAAAGAATTGATCTCAGAACTGGCAGAAGCAAGTGCAGCAACAGTCGTGAATATTATTGGAAAGACCGCTCTACTTTTCAAAAGCAATCCTGATAATCCAATAATTTCGAAGAAACTGTAGCGAAAAATTATATTTTTTGGTTTCTAAATCCGTCTTGCTCCCCTTGGGAAGGGGAGATTAAGAGGGGTTTTCAAAATCAGAAATCAAATATAGTAGAGGATTCCCCATGCAGAAGAAATACGTCGGAGCTATCGATCAGGGAACGACAAGCACCCGCTTTATTCTGTTTGATAAAGCCAGCAATATAATTTGTTCACATCAGTTGGAGCATAAGCAGTTCTATCCTCAACCTGGCTATGTGGAACATGATGCTCTGGAAATTTGGCATAACACCAAAAAAGTAATTTCCAAAACTTTAGAAAAAGGCAAGATCAAAGCCTCAGAAATTGCCGCAATTGGCATCACAAATCAGCGGGAGACGACTGTTTTATGGAATCCGGAAACGGGACTTCCCTATCATAAAGCAATCGTCTGGCAGGATACGCGTACAGATCACATTTGCCAGCGTCTTCACAAAAAACCGGGTGAAGATTTTTTTAAAAGAAAAACAGGATTACCTTTGGCCACCTATTTTTCAGCTCCGAAAATCAGATGGCTGCTGGATAACGACTCAAACTTAAAAGAAGCTGCTAAGCAAGGAAAACTACTTTTTGGCACGATGGATACCTGGCTCATCTGGAATTTAACCGGCGGGAAAAATGGCGGAAAACACATCACCGATGTAACCAATGCCAGCCGCACCATGCTGATGAATCTGGAAACTCTATCCTGGGATGAAGAACTCTTAAAAGCTTTGGAAATTCCTGCCAATATTCTGCCGGAAATCAGGCCTTCTTCCGATTCGGAATTTTATGGTTTCACGGAAATTCCTGAAATATTCTCTGAAAAAATCCCAATCTGCGGTGATCTGGGAGATCAGCAGGCAGCACTTTTCGGACAGAATTGTTTGAAAAAAGGAGAAGCCAAAAATACTTACGGAACCGGCTGTTTTCTGCTGATGAACACCGGAACGGAAATTGTGCATTCCACGCATGGACTGCTTACCACCGTTGCCTGCCAAATAGATAAAGAATCTCCTAAATACGCTTTGGAAGGCTCGATAGCCATTGCCGGTTCGCTTGTACAATGGTTCCGCGATAATTTTGGTTTGATCACCAGTTCCGAAAATATCGAGCAGTTAGCCCGAAGCGTGGATGATAATGGCGGACTTTATTTCGTTCCCGCCTTTTCCGGTTTGTTCGCTCCGCATTGGAATAACGAAGCGCGTGGAATTGTGATAGGATTGACCCATTACATCAATAAAGGTCACATGGCGCGGGCAATTTTAGAAGCGACCGCCTTCCAAACCAGGGAAGTTTTTGACGCCATGATGAAAGATTCGGGACTGGATTTGAAATGCCTGAAAGTGGACGGCGGCATGACGGCTAATGACCTTCTGATGCAGTTCCAGGCTGATATATTGAATGTAGAAGTTATTCGACCGATCATCACCGAAACAACAGCTCTGGGCGCAGCTTATGCTGCCGGTCTGGCAGTTGGTTTCTGGAAAGACACTGATGGTTTGGCAGCTCATTGGAAAGCAGATAAATGCTGGGAACCCAGGATGAAACCGGAAATAAGAAATAGGGAATATTCCTGCTGGCAGAAAGCAGTGAAAAGATCTTTGGATTGGGTGTGATGAAAAAAATTGCCCCACCCTAACCCTCCCCAGAGGAGAGGGAATTCTTTCTGCTCCTTCTCTTCGATAGGAGAAATGCAAGAAGATAAGGTGATCGTTTTGCTTGAAGGCAAAGCCGACACTTTGAAGGTCGGGATGAGGTCGAAAAAACGAGGAAACTATGGATTTAAAAAAGCATAATCAACCAATAAGTCATTGCGGAGATTGTAAGATCGGAGTTTTGGTAATTCACGGTATCACGTCCACCACTTCCAGCATGAAATACCTGGCAGAGAAATTCGTGGAAGCCGGATTTCATGTGGAACTTCCTTCTCTTCCTGGCCACGGTACAGTTTGGCAAGAATTGAATAAGGTCTCTTATCAGGATTGGTTGGAAACTCTGGAAAATTCGCTGGCAAAATTGCAGGAACGTTCCAAGCACATTTTTGTTTGCGGACTTTCTCTGGGAGGCGCTCTGGCTTTGCGTTTGGCTCAACTTCACCCGGAAATTTCGGGCCTGATCCTGATTAATCACGCTTGCAAATTCACCCATCCCAAATTCTGGTTTGTACCATTGATGCGGAATTTCATTCCTTCCACTCCCGCTGTTGCTTCCGATATCAAAGATCCCAATGAGAAGGAAATCGCCTATACACGAACTCCCACCAATGCTGTTTACCAGATGCTTTTGATGTTGAAAGAAGTTCGCAGAAATCTTCCTGAAACCAAACAACCGGTAATCATGTTCAAATCACGAGAGGATCATCTCGTGCCGATCATCAGCACTACTTACACAATGAAAAATATCGGTTCGCTTCAGAAAGAATTGATCTGGCTGGAAAATTCATATCATGTGGCTACGATAGATTATCAGAAAGACTTTCTCGCTGAAAAAAGTATTGAATTTATCAAGAAGAATGTGAAGTAATTGTTTGTATTGCAAGAAGAAAGTGATCTAACGTTCCGTGGTTGGATTCTGGTCGAGCCAAAAGAAGTACCTCAACCTGCCAGGTTGAGAAAAGCGACTGTAAAGAATTGAGATTTTCGCAATCAGGCTGATTGCGGTACAAGTACCTCAACCTGCCAGGTTGAGAAAAGTGGCAGTTGAGATTGAGATTTTCGCAATCAGGCTGATTGCGGTACAGGAAGTTATGAAATTAGTCAAAACTCAGGACGGTTCATTCACAGCTTTCAATGAAGCTGCGAAAGAGCATTATCACTCAATTTCGGGAGCTTTGGAAGAAGCTTTCGAAAAACATGTAAATGCCCTCGGAGTGGAAGATGGTTTCCATATTTTGGATTTTTGTTTCGGGTTGGGATATAATTCCATTGCTGCCACAAAAGATCACAAAAATTTAAAAATTATTGGATTGGAAAATGATCTTGAAATTATTCGAGCAATTCAAAACTTGGAAGTTCCCGATTCCATTAAACCTGAATTTGCTGCTTTTCGTAACCTGGCAGAAAAATTAGAAATCACAGACAAAAATAATAATACGATCAAACTGATCATCGGAGATGCCTTGCAAACAATCGATCAGCTTCCAGCAGATTTTTTTGATCGCGTTTTCTTCGATCCGTTCTCACCGCAGAAGCAACCTGAAATGTGGAGCGCAGAAATCTTCCAAAAAGTATATGATAAAATGAAATCAGGCGGCAAACTGAGCACTTATAGCTGCGCCAAATGGATTCGAGTCAATATGAAAATTGCCGGATTTACCGTATTGGATGGACCCCGCGTTGGACGAAAAAGTCCGGCGACGATTGCGATAAAACATTAATTAAAACGCAAAATAATTAATTAATTTGCGTATTGAATGAACTGCTCCCCTTGGAAGGGAGATTAAGAGGGGTTTGGTAAGATTAATGATCACTTTTAGTAATGAATGTTATTGTAATATCTAATTCAGGCTTAAGCAAACCCCCTTGTGTTCCCCCTTATGAAGGGGGATAAAACGGGAAAAAAGAGGTAAAATGATTTTTCCAAGAATTTTAGCAATCATGATAATCGGTTGTGGTTATCTCATCTGGAATGCAATTTTCAAAGCATTCCCATTCAGAAAAGAATATAAACAGAATGCGGTCTTTGCCTGGTTTGTTGCGTTTCTAATTATCATCGGGCAATTAATCTACATCTATTACATTTTCTCCAATATTTTCAGCTATGGAGAATCAACTCCAATTATTTTACTTGTCATTATTATCCCAATTTCTGCTTTAATCTTTCTGATGATTTGGAAAAGATATAGAGGATAAAAATGCTGGAAAGAATTACCGATCCGGTGGAAATGCCGGAAGAAAAAGATTTTGATAGAACGCTGCGGCCCAAGACATTAGCTGATTTTGTCGGACAGGAACAGATCAAAGAGATTTTAGATATTTCCATTCAGGCAGCCAAAATGCGCCGTGAACCACTCGATCACGTACTGTTTTACGGACCTCCCGGTTTGGGAAAAACCACCCTGGCGAATATCATTGCCAATGAACTTGGCGTGGAAATAAAAGTCAGTTCAGGACCGGTTTTGGAAAAAGCTCCCGATCTGGCAGGAATCCTCACGAATCTGCAGCGCAACGACGTTTTCTTCATCGATGAGATTCACCGCCTCAATCACGTGGTGGAAGAATACATGTATCCCGCCATCGAAGATTTCAATATGGAGATCATCATCGACAGCGGTCCCAGCGCGCGTTCGCTATCCATCGATATTGAGCCGTTTACCTTGATCGGCGCCACAACCCGAGCCGGACTTCTCACTTCTCCCCTGCGTGCCCGTTTCGGCCTGGTTCTGCGTCTGGATTATTACGATTTGAAAAGCATCGAGCATATAATCAACCGTTCCGCCGGATTGATGGAAATTCCACTGGAACAGGAAGGCATGAAGGAAATTGCCCGACGCAGCCGCGGCACACCGCGTGTGGCCAACCGCCTTTTGCGTCGCTTGCGGGATTACGCTCAAATCAGAGGCAACGGTATCATAACTAAAGAAATCGCCCTGAAAGCGCTGAAAATGCTGATGGTGGACGACGCTGGTCTGGACGACATGGACAAGCGTATCTTGCTGACAATTATGGAAAATTATAATGGCGGTCCCGTAGGACTGAAAACCCTGGCAGTTGCCGTGGGTGAAGACTCCGGCACGGTAGAAGAAATCTATGAACCATATCTCATCCAGCAGGGATTTTTAGACCGAACTTCCCAGGGCAGGAAGGCAACCTACAAAGCCTATAAACATTTCGGCATTACTCCTAACCAGGCTCAGATGAGTGTGTTTGAGGTTGTGGAGGAATAAGAAGAAATCTTCTACAATGACTAGAAAAAGCCAAAAATAAGAAGAAATCTCTATAGCAAAAGCACTTGCTTTTGAATTGAAACTTAACTGGACTGTAAAAGTACCACCAAATGAAACTGACTGGCCAGATTTAATAATACAGGATCTAAAGGAAGAATTTGGATTAGAGGTAAGAAAATTTTTCATTGATGAAACTAAAAATGGTTCGATTAAAAAACGAAAAGAACTAAATAATAAAGAAATAATTAATGAAATAAAAGCAGAATTCATTCAAAAGAATCTATCGCCAATAAATGTAGATTTTGTTGGGGATTTAGATCATGAGATTAAACCTAAAATAATAAAAAAGTTAACATCATTAGAGTCAAATCCATGGGAAAAACGAGTTGTTAATATTAATCATAATGATTCCTACGTAAAATTATTCATAATGGGACTACCTGATGATTATAGAGACAACTATAATTGGCGTTGTACTAAAGATCATATTGGTGTTGTTAATGAAAATCCAGTTGATGAAATAAATCAGATTATTTCCGATAAAGCAAAGAAGCTGCCGAAATATTCCCAAAATTTAAAGAAAATATCATTATTAATATTTGCAAATTCTTCTTACGCAAATGGAATGATGCGGTTAAAAAGCAATGATTCTATTAAAGCATGTGGATTTTATAAGATTTACTTTTTACACTATCCATATGGTGCATTAGTTTTTCCTGAAAAGGATTAAGAATAATTCCTTCGACTTCGCTCAGGATGACACACAAATTTTAATCTTTTCTCAGTGCTCTCTGTGCCTCTGTGGCTTTGTGTTAAAAAAAACATCCCATCCGTGCTCTTTCGTGTAAATCCGCGAGCTATAAGTTCGTTTTTGTTCGTTGCTAAATTTTCTGTTACTTCGACTTTTCCGAGACATTGTTCCGAACGCTTTCAAAATGAAAACTGGTGGGTGATACGGGATTCGAACCTGTGACCTCTACGATGTGAACGTAGCGCTCTAACCGGCTGAGCTAATCACCCACTCTGAGTTGAACAAATTATTCAGAGTTTTTTCGTCAAGAAGTAGTGATCCTAAACCAGAAATTTAAGAGAATTTATAAAAGCAGGTTGTGAGTGAAAATGAGGTAAAGAAAAGAAAACCTGCCGGATTTTGGAAAATCCGACAGGTTTAATAATTTGTACCGTAACGTTCCACATTACGAAAAGCTTACTTGAACATTCGGATGCCCAGCACCTAAATTCGCGATTTCAGGTGAGGGACAATCAGAAATTCACCGTTCCGAAGGTTCTACACACCCCACCTTGACCACTTAATAAAGTTAGTGGTCAGGCACCCCTCTCCAAGAGGGGAACCCTCCGTTCGGAAAGTGAAAACTATTTCATTAAAATCATTTTCCTGGTTGAAACGAATTTTCCGGCTTTCATTTTATAGAAATAGATGCCGCTGGAAGTTTGTTTCCCGGCATCATCTCTACCGTTCCAGACTACGTTATAATATTTTGCCGGAAGGTTTTCCTTCATCAGTGTCCGTACTTTTTCACCTTTGATGTTATAGATTTCCAGGCTCACAAAACTATCTTCACTCAAAGCAAATCTGATCGTGGTGGTAGGATTGAAAGGATTTGGATAGTTGCCTTCCAAAGCTGTTACCTGAGGAAGAATTTCTTCGGTGTGAACAACTGTGATCTCTGCTTCATTGGAAAAATCAGAGGCCCAGTTTCCATCATAAATCGCTTGTACTTTGTAGATATAAGTTCCAGCCGGAACATTATCGTCTGTATAATTATTAACTGTTAAATTTTCAGCGATCTGGACATCATCTCGATAAATCCTGTAAAAAGCCAGATTTCGTTCTGTCGGAGCATCCCAGCTCAGATAAACATCCGGTTGTTGCCATTCAGCAGTTAAATTGGTCGGAGCGGATAAAACAATTTCAGCAGTCGCTGTATTGGAAGGCCCGGAATTGCTTTCGTCATAAACTGCTATCACAAAATAATTGTAATTTCCCGCATTCAATGCTTCATCCCAATAGGAAAAAATAGCTGGATCGTTGATTTCTGCGATTAGAACATTATTGCAGTAAACGATGAAACCGGTAAGATTGCGAAGTTCATCAGTTTGTTCTGCTTTTTCTGAATTTGTTCTGGAAGGCGTTTTTGTGCCAATAAGCAATTTGGAAGAATTCCCGTTATCATCAGACGGCATTTCCCATTCCAGATACACATCATTCGAACTGACCGTTGCGGACAGATTTTCCGGGGCCTGCAAAGCTGAAAGATTAAAATTAACAGTTGTAGTTTGACCAATCGTCACATTAACATTTTCTTCCAAATCAGGAATATAACCGACTAATTCTGCAGAGACATCATACATTCCTGCCTGAAGAGGAAGTACATAATGTCCGTTTTCATCAGGATGAGTAATAAAGTTTTCTGCCGCAATTGTTACATCTTCAATATTGCCGGTTCCTCCAAAAAGTGAAACAGTTCCAGCAATGAACCCCATATCGGAAACTGCTCCGCCAGGTGGAAAAAGAATGTCATCTATCCATGTACAATCGCTTCCGGTGCTAACGGAGCCGTCTTTATAGTATGTCCATTTGAATTCTACATTTGAACCGGCAGGCACCGGGTAGGTAACTTGACCCCATGATACGGAGCCGCACCATTGTCCCTGCAACTGATTATTGATATAGAACTTCAGGTAATCATAATTATTTTCGGAAGATACTTTCCTGTAAAATGAGATATTGCCAGCAGCTAAAACATTCATCGTGAGATATAAAGAAGTAGTCTGACTGTCGCCAATATCTCCGGATTGAGCGGAATAAATTCCTTCAATTGCATCAGTAGAAATCAGCCAATCTGCTGAACCGCTCATTTCCCAATCAAAGCTCTCAAAATTTCCTGATTCGAAGCCTTCGTTTATAAATCCGATTCTCAAAATAAAATCGACAATTTCAGAATAATTCAGATCGGCATTTATTTCGGCAGAGACATTAGAGACATGACCTAAAGGAGTATTAGCGGCAACACTGATATTATACAAAGCTGTGATTATGGAACCGGCATTAAAATTTCCAATATTATGCGTAGAAGAATTGATCGTTATGTAAGTATCGGAAGTGGAAATTTCACTGACAGCATTATAGGCATCAGATCCGCCATTATTGATGTAGGAAACATAAATATCTACGGTTTCACCCGGATCGAGAATGTTGTTGTCTCCATCGTTGATAAATACGGAATGAAACTCGATCAT
This sequence comes from Candidatus Cloacimonadales bacterium, assembly GCA_030656075.1. Lineage (GTDB taxonomy): Bacteria > Cloacimonadota > Cloacimonadia > Cloacimonadales > TCS61 > B137-G9. The sequence goes on along the minus strand of JAUSOT010000264.1, from coordinate 1,554 downwards.
TGGAGCATTAAGTTCTATAGCATAATACACAATCCAACTATCTTCATTGCTGGAAATATCCATTTCAAAACTAACCATATGCCCGTTCGGGCAATCTTCGGACACATCGAGGGAGAAAGGTGTGATATTCGTGCTGGAGCCGCTGCCCGGTACGTCGGAGTAAGCCGAGGTGTTTTGGGTAAGAGTCACGTTTGGATCTGTGGTAGAGATGATGACCGAAACTCCTGTGGCAGGAGATTCACCCAGGTTGTTCAGCATAATGTTAAAATCGACTGTTTCAGCATAATCAGCCTGGCCGTTGCCATTGGCATCGTTCAGCGTTACACCGCCCAATACCAGGTAAGGTTCTTCAAACTGGATGGGAGGACCGGTGAACAGCAGCGCTGTTTCGTTACCCAGAACTTTGGCCTGCGGTGGATAAGTATTATTAAAGGTGTATTCCAAACCTCGTGTGCCGGTGTGGTCTTCGATGCCGACCGTGCAGTATTGACCGTGGTTGGATGGATACGAGCCCACATCCACATTATTGAAGACTTTATATTGGAACTTCATTTCACTGTCGCCGGTGGCAGTGGGATAGAAGTTTGAATCATAGATGATCACCTGGAAAGTTTCTTCCATTGGAACGTGCTGATTTTGCATATCATCCCATTCGATAACAAAATAATTGAGAGCGGCATCATAATAATAGTAAACATCACCTGTACTGGTTACCAGGTCGTCCCAGAAAACGGCGATTTGCGGGCTTGGTCCCTGCGGCCCGGGAATATGCCAGTTCATGAAAGATGTATTGCCCAGAATGCCGGGAGCGACCCAGCCATTGGAGCAGACCGTCAGATCATCATAATCGAGGCCGTAGAACTTGAAGCTGATCGGCAGATTTGGTACGTTTGCAATGACGCCCGTTTGGCCGGGATCGTTCAAGTTCAGGTTGGTGCCGATGCTGTTGATCTCGATCCAGTCATAAACCGGAACATTATAATAATCGATATCGCCGTCATCATAGCAATAATAACCGTAAGCATCCGGTCCTAACGGATCGGTGAGAGTAGCTTCTCCCACCGTGATCGTGAAGTAGGCAATATCATCATAGCCGTCGGCATTGTATAATTGCACTTCCAGATTGAACTGGCTGCCGGGAATGATCTGGGTGGCAGCGGTTATTTCAAAGCGGTTGGTGTTGTTATTGCCCTGGCCTCCGGCTGCAATGTTGCCGAAATAACCTTCATCGTCATTCAGTGTGAACCAGCTGTCATCCACAAAGAGCTGGCCGTAAACCGCATTAGCAGCTACTGTGCCGGGATTCTGCAGAGTCAGTCTCAGTTCGGCTGTCTCGCCGGGTTCCAGCATGCCGTTCGGATCGCTGGGGAAAGCATATTCACTCACATAAAGAATAGCGCCTTCCACGGGAATTGTTAAGAAGTCTGTCCATTCATTAGCAAGGTTATCGGTTATATTAATTTGCAGATGTATTTCCATGCCGCCCAGAACGTCGGCATCGACGGAAAAATCAAAATCATCGGCGGAATAAACCGAAGTTCCGGCTGCGATCGT
>JAUSOT010000263.1 GCA_030656075.1 Candidatus Cloacimonadales bacterium | reverse complement strand
ATATCACGATCTGCGCAGCCAGCAGACCGAATCCTAAAAATATGATGCTCGGCTTGATAAAACTGAGGATCAATACCGCATACACCAGCAAGAAAAGCAACCTTAAATAAGTTCCTTTCACTGCATTCAATTTGGACTTTGTCGGCTGCAATTCCAAGCTGAGTTTAACGTTATGCGCCAGCAATAAAAAATTTACTGCACTGGCAAGCGAACCTAAAATCCAACCCATCCCCTCTTTAAAAAACAACGGTAAAATCAAAATTGCAGGTATATCTGTCAATAGAATAATGACCAGGATTCGTTTTACGTAAGCTTCATTTGTCATCTATATTTCACGCGATTAATCTTTATAGGTTTTTTTTAATAATCTGTAAGCAGCCAGGATGCCGGTAGCTACTCCCAGCAAAACTCCAATGATGATCAATTTGCCTTCGGTGTGCAGTTTTTTGTCCAGATAGACGAAGCCCAGCACGAAAATCAGGATTGGACTGATCACCGAAAGGCCTAACTGCGTGATCAATCCGATATTCTTCAGGATTTCTCTCAGCATCGGATTTTGGTTTTTCAGCATAATTCTATTTTTCTTTTCCTTATTTCTCCCCTGTCATGGGGAAATTAAGAGGGGTTAAAAAATCAATCATATTGCCACCTCATAAACTAATCTTCGGTGTTTTCCGGTTTTGATTTCACGCTTTTCGATTTCACCGGATTTCCCATCTGGCTCTGGCCGTTGAACATGGCGCCGGTATGAATTTTGATAACTTTGGCGATAATGTTGCCTGTCAGTTGGGCAGTGCTGTCCAGTTCCAACCCGTCGCTCACGGTCACGTTGCCGACAACTTTTCCGGAGATCAGGCATTCCTCTGCTTTGATGTCGGCATTGGCTGTGCCGGAAAGCCCGACAGTTACGAAGCCGTTCGACTCGATGTTGCCCTCTATCTCGCCGTCGATCCGCACGCCGCCATCCACAAAAAGCTTGCCGCTGACTTTGCTCCCTTTGCCGATTATGGTCGAAAGTTCCACTTTTCTATTCCTTGCCATATTATCCTCACAATTTTATTGTATTTACAATCTGAAATCACATCCAAACTGACAATATATTTTTTATTTTAACAATAACATTTTTCGAGAAATTTCAATATTTCCAGACTTCAATTTGTAAAAATAGACACCGGATGAAACAGGCTGGTTATTTTGATCGGTGCCGTTCCAAACTACGGAATAAGTTTTATTTCCAGTATGTGATTCCCCTGTCCTGTCATCCTGAGCGAAGTCGAAGGAAGAAGGACTGGAAAAATGATTGTTTGATCCTTCGACTTCGCTCAGGGTGACAAACAATATTTTCACTTTCTGTCCTTTCAAATTATAAATAACCAATTCGGTGTTTTCGGATGTTTCGGTGTTTAATTCAAATGAAATTGTTGTACTTGGATTGAAAGGATTAGGATAGTTGCATAATTTAATCGGTAATTCATTTGCCCTTACAACATAATCATCAACTGAAGTAGATTCCAAACTGCGATAAACGTTATTGGTCGGACCACCATAACTAATGGCATAAACAAAATCATCATCCGAAATTGTCAGAAATGAAATCTCAGTTTCTTCCGGCATCAGTTCAGATTCAACGAATTGCCAGGTCTCGCCGTTATCCTCGGAAAACCAAACTGCACCATATTCACAACCAATGAAAATCCTATTCTGCGAATCTAAGGCGATGTCGTTCACATAGAAATAATTGGTTAATGTCTCCCATGTTTCGCCGTTATCGGAAGAGCGATATACTCCTCCAATACCCTGATAATAATGACCTCGACCCCCTGCAAATATCTCATCATTAGAATTCACTGCCAGTGAGCTTAGAAAATGATAATTTAAACCAATAAGTTCCCAACTATCGCCTTGATCTAATGAGCGATATACTCCACCTTCTCCCATGAAATTCGTTGTTGCTGCAAATAATATTCCTTCTGAATTCGAACAAATTGAATATATTGCTTCGCAGCTAGATAAGGATAGTATTAGCTCCCAATTCCCCCCATTATCAGTCGATCTCAACAACCCATAATCTCCACCTGAACCTGCAAATATATTGCCTTCCGAATTGATAAATAAAGCTATTACATTATTGGGAGCAATATTTTCGTGTATTGGTATCCAATTTTCTCCGTGATCTTCTGAAATGTAAATATTAAAGTATCCACCCGTACCCACGAATATATCATCGTTTGAATTTATAATCATGCTGTATACTGAGATGTTTTCTAATCCAACGTGTTCCCAGTTATTTCCATTATCAATTGATCTGTAAACACCACATTCTGTTCCAATAAATAAAAATCCAAGAGAGTTTTGTTCTATGCATTTCAAGTTATCTTCATATTCAAAAATTGATTCCCAGTATTCCTGGCAGAAACAAAAAGAATAAAACAGAATAAACAAAATAAGCGATATGATTTTTTTCGCATTCATTTGAGTTCTTCTCTTGTTACTTCGACTTTGAAAAAAGTTATTTCTTCAACACGCTTTCAGGATTGATGTTTTCGCCGTTTTTCAATATTTCAAAATGCAGATGCGGGGCAGAGCTGAAGCCGGTGTTTCCCACCAATCCGATGGTTTCGCCTTTTTTCACTGCTGCTCCCGGTTCATAAATTGCCGTAGCAAGATGCGCATAAAGCGTGGCATATTCATTCAGATGATCGACGATCATCACATTGCCGAAATATTGATCTTCATAGACGGAAAGCACTTCTCCACTGGCAGCCGAAACGACTTCCGTACCTTCGCCGGCAGCAAAATCCAAAGCCGGATGTTTATCGCTAAAACGCTGACTGATGGCATATTCGCCCATAATGGGAATCAAATCAGGAATGTTCAGATTTTCAGATTCATCGCGGGAAAAAACCGAATCCTGCTCTTCAACATGATCGCTCAAATAATCTTTCAGAAGGGTGCGCATCCGATCATCTTTATTCAATTCCCGGAGACTGCTGCTTTCTTTCGTCTGCTGGGTGAGATATTGAATATATTTGAGTGAAACATCCAACTCGTGCAATGTTTTGGAAAGTTTGTCTTTCAGTTTTTTATTTTCGGAAAGACAAAAAATCAGGGCGACGATCAAGATGATAATCACCAAAATCAAAAGATATTTACTCATTTCCGTCGAACATCCTGATCAGTTTTTCCAGTTCTTTTTTGGAAGAATAATAGAAGGTGATCTTACCTTTGGTCAATTTGCCGGAAACTTTGACCCTGGAATTAAATTCTTTTTTCAAATGTGCTTCATAATCGATCAATTCCGGGATTTTTTCCGGTTCGATTCTCGGTTTTTTAGAAACGACTTTCTCTTTGATTATCTTGGCTTCCTGTTCGGCTTTGCGAACTGAAAAAATATTATTAATTATGTTAAAAGCGAAATCTTCCTGATCTTCTTCCGCTACCTGCAGGATGGCTCTGGCATGGCCGGGAGAAAGCTGTTTATCGAGGATCATTTTTTGAATGCTGGCAGGAAGTTTCAACAGGCGGATCAGGTTGGTGATCGTGACCCTGTCTTTCCCTACGATTTCAGAAATCTGGGCATGGGTGAGATTGAATTCCTCGTTTAATCTCTGATAGGCATTTGCTTCCTCGATCGGGCTCAGATCTTCGCGCTGCACGTTTTCAATGATAGCAAATTGGAGTTGTTCTTTGGGTGAAACGCTGCGGATGATAACTGGAATTTCTTCAAAACCGGCCAGTTTGGCTGCTTCGAGGCGGCGTTCTCCTGCCACCAGTTCATAATTTGTATCATCTTTTTTGGTGACGATGATGGGCTGGATGATACCGTTTTCTTTTAACGAATTTGCCAGTTCCTGCAGTTTCTCACTATCCAAAAACTTTCTGGGCTGATATCGGTTCGGTTTGATCATATCCACCTTCACGGTGGTTATGCCGGTTGTTCTATCGATCGATTCCGGACCCGAATTTATCAGCGCTTCTAAACCTTTTCCTAATCTTGTCATCTTACTATCACTTCCTTTGCAAAACTTAAATAACTGATCGCACCGGCAGATTTGATATCATAGTGGAAAATCGATTTGCCAAAGCTCGGTGCTTCACCCAATTTTATACTGCGGTGCACGATTGTATTAAAGACTTTTTCCTGGAAATATCTGCGCACTTCTTTCGCTACCTGCTGGGAAAGATTTAATCTGCGGTCATACATGGTCAGCACGATTCCCATGATATTCATGTCTGGATTTAAACCATTCTTGATGAGCCGGATCGTGGTGAGAAGCTGGCTGACGCCTTCCAAAGCAAAATATTCACATTGGATGGGGATGATCACGTCGGTGCAGGCTGTCAGCGCATTTACCGTGAGCAATCCCAGAGAGGGAGGACAATCGATGATGATATATTCGTATTTTTCCTGTTCCTGTTCCAGTAGAGTTTTCAGTTTATATTCCCGGGCATATTCCCGCACTAATTCGATTTCCGCTCCGCTCAGTTCTACATTGGCGGGGGCAATGTCCAGGTGTTCCAATATCGGTGATTTAATGAGAATATCTTTTAGTTTTGCTTTCCCGATGAGCGCTTCATAAATGTTTGGATTGCTCTTATCCACTCCGATTCCGCTCGATGAATTTCCCTGCGGATCGAAGTCGATCAGTAAAGTTCTCTTTTCGAAAATCGCCAATGCTGAGGCCAGATTGATCGCCGTGGTGGTCTTTCCAACTCCGCCTTTTTGATTTACTATCGTTATAATTCTTGCCATGATCACCAATTTACCAATTTATTTCTCGTTTCCTGATCTCAACGATTTTTCTTTCACCAATTTCAGGAAAATTCATCTGATGGATTTTGACACGATCAAACACTTCCACATCATCCAAAAGCTTGCTTTTATACAGCAAAATCCTGCCGTCTTTAGTCAGCAGAGAAAGCAGCTTTTTTTTGTATTTCGGCAGTATCTTCACCGATCGGCAAACGATCACATCAAAAAAACCATTCCACTTCTCTTCCATATCTTCCAGCCGTGAAACAATCGTGAAACACTCCGGCAGGTCAAGAACTTTTATTATATTTTCCAGAGCGGTTATTTTTTTGTGGATAGAATCCAGCAGATAGACCGAAGAGGAAGGAAATGCAATTTTCAGGGGAATTCCCGGCAGACCGCCGCCGGTTCCAAAATCGAGTATTTTTAGGTTGGAAAAATTATAAAACTCCGCTGGAAGTAATGAATCCAGAAAGTGCAATGTCCAATAATCTTCCTTCGCTGTTTGTCGCGAGATCAGGTTGATCTGTTGATTGGTTTCCCAGAGAATTTCCAGATATTTATCGAATTGCCGGAGCAGATTTTGCTGGTTCTGTGGATAATGTTTGATGATAAATCTTTTAAATTTTTCTCTATTCATAACAAATTCATTCCTGATTTCAAGAGATTGCTGTCAAGCAGAAGATTGGGCAAATTACTTTCCAAAACTTTGATGCAAGGTCTCTTCCGGGTTTGTTTGGGAAAGTTTTTTTCTTTCTTTCTCTTCAATTCATGATTGAAAGACACCTTGAAATTGCTAATCAGAAAGAAGCCATTTGCACACTTTCCGAAGCTTTCCCACAGAGGAATTCTTCCTGCTGAGATTCGGAAAGATACTTTATTTTTACTCATACTTCTAAATCTTTAACAATCAGATTTCCGAAGAAGATAAGCTTCGGAAGTTTAACGATTTTAGTCATTTCACCAAAAATTTCCAATCGGAAATCAACTATTCTATTGTCCGCAGGAGCGGAGAAAAGACATTCCAACGCTGGAGCATTGGAACGAGAAATATGCTACTTTCCGAAGCTTTCCCACAGAGGAATTCTTCCTGCTGAGATTCGGAAAGAAAGAATAACATGAAAATTGAATGACACCTTGGAAGTTCAAGCAGGAGTTCTTTATCCGCAAGGTTTTTCTTAGTGCTTTTTCGTGTTCTTAGCGGCTTGGTGGTCTTTAACGCTCGGGACGAGCGTTGTACTTCTCAGCATAAAATATTTGACATCAACTCACTCAAGTTTTATTTGAGATTGTGTAATTTATAAGGTTAGGATGATGAGAAAATTAGAAATAGTTATTTCAGGAAGAGTTCAGGGAGTGGGCTTTCGTTATTTCACTGTCCGCCTGGCTCAGGAATATAATATTTTGGGAAATGTGCAAAATTCTTATGATGGAAAAGTGCGCGTGGTTGCGGTAGGTTCCGAGAAAAATTTGGAGTTGTTTTTGCAGGAACTGCGTCATGGTCCCCGCCTGGCGCTCGTAGAAGATATGAAAATAACCGAACTTTCGGCTGTCCATGATTTCAATAATTTTCGGATTGAGTATTGATGAAATTTTTTTTATCGAATAATGGCAGTATTTGTTTTCAAAATCCATTCTGCTCCCCTTTGAAAGGGGAGACCAAGAGGGGTTCTGCCTGATGAAAAACCAAATGTTGAATGATAGAATTTTAAGAATCTTCTTTCTGGGTTTTTCAATTATCATCCTCTCTTCCTGTGCCCAAATTTCCTTCTCCAGTCGCCCAATCTATCAGACGCCTTCCACAGATTATCACATTGTGCAAAAAGGAGAAACTCTTTATTCGATCAGCCAGAAATATTTCATTCCAGTGGAAAAACTGAAGTTATTCAATAATCTGAAAACCGACCGAATATTTGTAGGACAGAAGATCTATCTTTATCCCCGCCAGAAAAAGAGAAGTGATTTCGTCACGGTTCGCAGCATTCCCAAAGAAGGATTTCACATCGTCAAATCCAAAGAAACCATTTACCGCATTTCCAAGATGTATAAAGTCGATATTCTTGATATCATGGATTTTAACAATTTGCAGAGCCTGGATCTGAAAGCCGGTTTAAAATTGTGGTTAATTGAACATGAAGGCAGCACCCAGGAATTTGTCATAACGGAAAAGACGATTCCTCCCAAAACCGAAATTGAAAAAGAGAAAATTCCCAAAGTTGATCTTTTCATGCCGGTAAATGGAGTTGTCACTTCAGAATTCGGCATACGTGACGGTCTCCCTCACAAAGGCGTCGATTTTGGTTGCGATATGGGTGAGCCTATTTATGCTACTTTGGCTGGAAAAGTCGTCTTCGCAGGAACGCAGCACGGTTATGGAAACATTGTAATTTTGGAACATGATAATTTAATTATGACGGTCTATGCTCATAATGAATCTAACCTGGTCAGATTGGGGGAAACTGTGATAAAAGGACAACCGATCGCCACAGTAGGGCAGACTGGTAATGCTTCCGCTCCACACCTTCACTTTGAATACAGGGTGAAGGGTAAAGCGATCAATCCGCGTGATGTGCTTCCGCATTTTTAGAGAGAGAACTTATGGCAGATAGAAAGGATTTTTTTTTGATCGGTGAAGTGGCAAAACAGCTGGGAATCCACGACCAGACGATCCGTATGTATGAACGAAAAAAACTGATCTTGCCTCAGCGTTCAGAACATCAAACCCGACTTTTTTCAAAAAATGATGTGACAAAAATAAACATAATTATCACTTTAACCCAGGAGATTGGATTGAATCTTTCAGGAGTGAAAATTGTGTTTTCTTTAGCTAAAAAACTGAAAATGTCGGATGATGAATTATTGGATTTTATTTATGATCATAAGACTGAATTCCATGTGGGATAATTCTCAACACAGTGCCACGGAGACACTGAGGGCACAGAGTTTGAATATTTATATTTTTGAAGTTAATTTGTTGGTTCAAGACTTCCTGGTTGAACCAAATTTTAAAAAATATCAGAGGTGTACGCATGCCGCGGATTCTCACTGATAGGCACGGATAGGGAGATGTGATGTTAAAGCATGCAAATCTTTCCAATGAGATTATTAAAAGCTTTTATGAAGTTTACAATGAACTCGGAAGAAGATATTTGGAATCAGTTTACCAGAATGCTTTGATGATAAGATTTAGTGAAAGATACATTCCTGCTGAAAAAGAGAAGAATATTGATGTGTTTTTCCATGAACAGATAGTAGGAAAATTTAGAGCTGATATTGTCGTAGATAATAAAATAATCATCGAAATAAAAGCTGTAAAAGCAATCATTGAAGAGCATGAAGCTCAATTACTAAACTACTTGCGAGCAACTAAAATCGAAGTTGGTCTAATTTTGAATTTTGGCGATGAACCAACATTTGCTAGGAAAGTGTATGATAATGAAAGAAAAAATTAAACTCATTTATCAGTGTTTATCCGTGTTCATCAGCGGCAAAAGCATTTATCCTGTTATCCTGTCCAATATTTGAGGAATTATGTCTGAAAACGTTTTTAATGATCGTGCCCTGCAAAGCTATTTGAACCAGATAGCCAAGATCAAACCGCTTTCCCGGGAAAAGGAACAGGAACTGGCGATCAAAGCTCAAAAAGGTGACAAAAAAGCTCTCGACAAACTTGTTACTACTAATCTGAAATTCGTAGTAAAAGTAGCTTCCCGCTATCAAAATCGAGGCTTGACTTTAGCAGAATTGATCAGCGAAGGCAACATGGGACTCATCAAAGCGATCGAAAAATTTGAACCGGAACAGCAGAATAAATTGATTTCCTATGCGGTGTGGTGGATACGTCAGCGCATTCTTTTTGCTTTGGCCGAAAAAACAAATGTGATCCGTATCCCCCTGGGAAAAGCCAACATTGCCAACAAAATCAAATATGCCAAAGACCAGGTTTTCAGCGAGACCGGACATGATGCCTCTTTAGAAGAAATTTCCGATCGGACTGATCTCGATAAAAAAGCCATCAAAAAAATGAGCGTTCAAAATATTCAGACGTTATCTCTGGATGACAAAAGTTACACCAAAAAACACGATAGCGTTTCACTTTCCGATTTCCTGGAAGATCCCGGTATAGTTGACCCGAAAACCCTTTATTATAAAGAAAAAGTCCAGGATAAAATAGAAAAATCGATAGAAAAACTTCCGCCGCGTGATGCTTATATCGTTAAGCAGTATTTTGGTCTGGAAGGCGACGGCAGCAGGAATTTTGCTCAGATTGGGGAAGAGTTGGGGTTATCTCGCGAAAGAGTCCGACAAATCCAGAAAGCAGCTTTGCAATCTATCATGAAAGATGCTTACGAGGAAATGGAATCTGATATCGATTATTTGATCAGCGAATATTAATTTCAGAATATAATCAGTTTTCAGATTTGTGTATAATTTATTTCTTTTCCAATGCTTTATGTTCTTTGGAATGAGCAGATACATCCATAAAAATTTTCAATAAAATAAAGAGCAGCAATCCTGCCACCGGTGAATGCAAAGCCATCAAAAGAAATCCGCCCAGCAGAATGGTGATGTGCAATAAAACTACTCTGCTGTAAGGTTTTGCCATCAGGGTGCCGAGATCAGCCTTTTCATATTCCTTTTTACCTACATAATTCCATAAAAAAGAAAATCCGTGACTGATAAACAAGAGTAAAGCAGCGTAATCCAGTTTATTCATCTGGAGTATCTGTAAAAAAGTTCCAGGACTGGGAAAACCGGAAAAGAAACAAGAGGGGAAAGACTTTCCATCCCAGAAAAAGCACTCCATAAACCGGCACCAGGTTTGCCAAAACTAATAATAAGACAGATGGTGAACGAAAGCTTAAGTTTATTTTTTTCACACTTCCTTATTCGTAAGCATCAAAAAATCCAGTTCTTTGAACATTTTGGAAATGCCTTCAATATGTCTTTGCACAGCTTCGATGCCGCGTCCGTCCAACGCATTGTCCTGCATGGCGGAGAGCAGCATCAGCTCAAAAGCGGTGGAAGTTATCCAGGGAACGATTTTTCTGTAGCCGCAGATAGCCAGGGCGTTCGTTTCCCGCAAAAAACGTTTCAGGTTGCGTTTGTCTGTTTTCACCGAACTGCAGGAAGCCAGCAGGATTACCCGGTTTTTGCATTTGCCTTTCAATTCGCTGCTCATCCGGTCAAGCGTGAAGACTTTGTCATTTATCAGGATGCCCTTTTCAGCGCCATGAAAAGCAAGATATAAAATTGGATAGCGGTCATATTCGGCAGCTTTCCATTTCCGGATGTAAAAGATGAATTCTTCTTCAGTTGCACAATCCGAATGCAGAAAAGGAATATCCGAATTCAGTTCCAATAATTCCAGGATTGGTCTAACTGTAGAACGTTTTCTTAGATCGTCGAACCAAATGCCTTCCAGGCAGAATATTCCTTTTTTCATTTTTCTCTTATTTTATTCTCGTTCCAATGCTCCTGCGGAAAAAAAGATATTTTCTCGAGTCGTAAGAAATCAAGAGCCGACGACTCGAGGCTTTTTTTTCGAGGCAAATTTAATTTCCGCTCCAATTAAAAAACTCATTCTGTTTTCAAGATTATCTCATCGCCGGGATGATAAATCTTAAATTCGAATTCTTCCCCTTCTATTTTATTGCAACGATAGCAGTTACCCTTGCCGCAGACTATTCCTTTTGTTTCATCTTCAATTTCCAGCCAGATACCGTCGTCCAGACCAAGTCCGAAAGCAGCTTTGCTTTTCCGCAATTTCTTTTGCAGTTCGAAAAACCTGTTTTGCTGGCTGAAATGAGGTTTCAGGATTATCTTCGGTAAAATTCCCAATCTCAATGTGATGATCGCTCCTGAAGATAATCCGGCATAAGGAATTCCAGCCCGGTATTTCTCCATGATTATCGGTGTGATCTCGCTTTCGACATAAGCCCGTATATAGCGGAAGGCATAGCCACCGCCCATAAAAATCCCGGTTGCTTTTTTCAGTTTTTTCACCATCTCCGGTTCATATTCAAATTCATCGTCCGGATAGATGGGAGAAAAGTCCGTCAGTTTCGATTTCAAAAAGCTCTTTTGGTAATCTTGAAAATACGTTTCCCAATCTTTTCCACCCTGCATCAGGAAGACAATTCGGGCTTTTTTCCCACCGCAAGCCTGGACGAAACTGGCTGCAATTTTATCAAAATTATCTGAGAAGTTGCTGACCAGAAATAGTCTTCGTGTCATATTATTTTCCTTAATTATTAATCGGGTTTTAAACTGAGAAGATGGATTTAGATGTCAAGGAAAAGGAAAATTTCTCATCTTATCTTCTCGTTCCCAAACCCCTGTTTGGGAACGCAATATAATGCCAAAGCCCTCTTTGGCAAAACATCCAACCTTAAAAGTGTCAATTCTCCGGAATTCTTGAAAGAGACACTGCTGATTTTTTGAAAAATTTTAACTCGTAAAAAAATCCTCATCGGAGCAGAGAATATCTTCTTTCATACAGTTTTTCCAGGTGTCGCTGTAATGAAGATTGAACTTACTGATCGTCTTCTTTTTGGGTAAAGATTCAATCATTCCGATGGCTGCAATAAATGTATAATAGATCAGTTCATTAGCGAAATCCTTGGGAATCACATAAGTTTCTTTAGCCTGATCAAAAAACAACTCTTTGAAGTTTTTCACTTTGAAGGTTTGTCCAATTCCAACTTCATAAGCTGTTTGCTGCTTTTCGGAATTTTTGGGATTTTGCAAAATAAATTGCGGTTTGAGTTCGATTTTGATCAATTCTTTTTCAGTGTTTACGGTCACACTTACAGCCGTCGGCGTCATCATGGCTAGAAGCTGTTCATGGCCGCCATCTTCATTTGGTAAGGATTCATTTTTGGAAATAGCAAATTTGCTGTGATCGTAATCAACATTTTCTTTAAAATACGTAAGCCATATTTCCCTGCGAGTAAATTTGGGGTATTCAATCTCAGTTTTAGATTTGTTTTTTGGTGCCATCAAAACTCCTTTGTTTGGGTTGGATTAACAATAATTTCTTTCTTAACATTTCTGCCGAAAACATCATCTTCAAGTCTTTTTAATAAGTTGTTTTTCGAAGTGAATTTTAATTCGATAATGATGCTCAGGGCATCTGCTACTTCTGCGATTGTTTTGAGGGTTGGATTGGTATTTCTTACCAATAATTTACTGACAGCCGGAGCAGAAATTTTGAGCTTATTTGCCAACCAGGATTTACTCAATTTCTTTTGTTTCAATTGTTCGGCAACAATGTCCACAAAACTGTTGCTGATAATATTGAACGAATTCTGCTTTTCGACTTGATCGCCTTCGTACGAACCATCCGGAATAAATATTATTTTCATGAGTCGATGAAAATTATTGGAGAAAGTTTATCAACTTAAATATTCAGTAATTAACCTGCAGGTTTATGTTTTCTGTTTTAGAAATCATGGAGGATCGTTGTTTTTCTCGTTCCTAAACCCCTGTTTGGAAACGCAATATAATGCCAAAGCCCTCTTTGGCAAACCATCCAACCTTAAAAGTGTCAATTCTCCGGAATTCTTGAAAGAGACGCTTTCAAGGTTTCAGTTTGATTCGAAGCGGCTTTCTCGTTCCAAATCCCCTGATTGAGAACGCTATTTGTAACCAAAGCTCTCTTTGGTAAACTATCCAACCTTAAAAGTGTCAATTCTCCGGAATTCTTGAAAGAGACGCTTTCAAGGTTTCAGTTTGATTTCAAAACAAAAGATTCCACAATTTTTCCACCACAGATTTCCTGCACTCGTTCGGCAAAGATTTCCATTTGTTTTTGGAGAAGTTCATCAGCAAAATCCTGTGGAGTAAAAATGATCAGGATGGCATTTCTTGTGTTTATATCAACTGCTGTACGAATGGAATCCGTGATCGGAGAACCAAATGGTCCTTTTTCATCGGCTATTAAATAACGATTGTGCAGGTTCACTTCCCGGTTATTGTGCCCGAAATAGCTTTCATTTTCTTTTCCCAAACGTGCTGTAATTTCGCCTGCGGTTTTGTCGGCATCATAAACGCAGATGGGCAGCAGAAAATCCAGCGAACACCAGTTGCCGATATCAACCAATGTATTGATGGAAAAGTATTCCAAACCTTTCAAAGCTCTTCGCAACAAAGCTTCGGAAGAAGGACGATGCTTGGTCGGATCCATGCCGATGGAACGGAACAAAGAGCGTGAGTTCATCACTCCGGGAATTTCACCGATGTTTGTATTTTGGTATTTTCGGGCGTATTCGGCAGCACAGTCCAAAATTTTATTGTAGGCTGTTTTTTCAGCCGTTACCGAAACATTTTTCATTATGATCACGCCCAGCTTTAAAGGTGTGTTTGGTTCAATCTTCCACATAATTCCTCTTTTTTAGTCACAGACTTTCACTGAATAGACACTGACTTTTTAAAACCGCGGATAGACGCGGATGAACGCTGATTTGTACATCCTGCAAATCCTGATTCAATCCTGTTCATCCTGCTTCAAATCTTCCCAAATGTTTTTCCAATCTATATTTTCCAGAGATTTCACTACCGCGCGGCTGAAATGCCGGGTGTGAAAAATCTTATTCATCTGCTGTAAACTTTCCTTGAAATCACTACGAATATTTTTATCTTCATGCGGACATTGATAATCCAAGACTGGTAATCCGACCTTTTTATGTAATTTTATGATAGTTTCTTCTTCCAGATAGATCATGGGACGGATGATGTTGATGTAATATTTTTCGAAATCCACTTTGGGTGAGAAGCTGCCCAGCCGTTTGTGTTTGATCATGTTCATAAAGAAGGTTTCGGCTGCATCGTCGGCATGATGACCGTAAGCTACTTTTTGGATTTTCTTATCCTGCAGAAAACGGCTCATAGCTCCGCGTTTGAGGCGGGAACAGATGTAGCAGGCATATTTGGAAAGCGATTTTTCAGTGAGAAAAAGTTGCGTTTCGTAGTAAGGAACTTTCAGTTCTTCGCAGAATTCTTGAAGTATCGAAGTATCATATTCTGCTGTTTTCACGTGCAAGGCAGAAAGCTGGAATTTGAGCCAGGAATATTGATTGATGAACCACAAAATGTAAAGCAAAGCGATGCTGTCTTTGCCGCCGGAAAGAGCTACACAAATTTTTTCATTCGGCTCGAACATCTTGTAGATTTTGATGGCATACAGCACATCATTCACAAACCACTTTCGGAAGTTTTTATTAAATTCGGTTTTGATGGTCATGGCTGCATTTCTTACACATTTTGAAACAGGGGTTTCGATTCATTCATTTGTTTCCAAACAGGGGTTTGGGGACCAGTTGATGAAAGAATGTCTCGTTTCCAAACTCCCCTTCTCTCGTTCCCAATCCTTTTTTTTCTCTCGTTCCCAATCCCCTGATTGGGAATGCACATTTGTACCAAAGCCCTCTTTGGCAAAATTCTTACTGTTCATCAAACTCTTCCATTCCCCAATTATCATCGATCACATCAACTTCAAATGGATTATCCAATCCATACAAATTTCTGGCACTGGAATAATACCAATCTTTACTTTCCAAAACCAATCCTCGTTTCACCGGATTATTATGAATATAATCGACCTTTTGATTATACATTTCCTGATTTTGAATTAATTCAGGATGGCTTCCTTCCTGCCAGAATTGATATGTCGATTTTGTTTTATGCGGTTTCTTGAAGAATTTCATCAGATATTTAATCCAACTTCTGGAATCATTTTCCAACAATTCCAGAATCTGTTTTGCAGTATATTTTTTGAAATCCTGAACAACTTTACCTATCTCATTTTCGTGAAACATGATGGCATGAACATGATTATCCATGATCACGTAATTGAATATCTGTAAACCCCGTTCTTTACGATAGAATTCAAAGTTTTCGATAATAACATCGCAATATTTAGAATTTGTGAAAACAGGTATTCTTTCAATAACTGAAAACGTTAGGAAATACGGTGCTTTTTCAGAATCAATAAATTTGTATCTGGATCGCATCATTGACTCCTTTTTTTAAAACGGGGTTTCAATTCATTCTTGGGTTCCCAAACAGCCCCACCAGTAGTGGCAATCTTATCTTAGATATGCCGTTTCAATTCATTCTTGGGTTCCCAAACAGGGGTTTGGGAACCAGTTGACGAACCAGTTGATGAAAGAATCTCTCGTTCCCAATCCTTTTTTTCTCTCGGTCCCAATCCCCTGATTGGGAACGCATAATTGCGTCAAAGCCCACTTTGGTTTAATATCTTTTGAAACAGGGTTTCGCATGATTATTGGGTATCCAAAGAGGAGTTTGGGAGCCAGACTAAATCCTGAAAATCTAACAAAATCCTGCCAATCCTGCTTCTACTTCACTTCCTCGTTCTGCAATTTGCAGTATTCCAGATCGCAATCTTTGGAAATTTTCACATCTCCAATGATCTCAACACCTTTTTCAAAATATACATTTGCATTGATTTCCAAACTTTTGCAGCGGCGTAGAGAAGGAAGACCGTATTCAAAATGATCCTGCAGTTGCTCGATTGTTTTATAATATCTGTCATCTAGGATAATTTTGGGCGGTTTATTTCGTCCGTTCAGAATCAGCCGGTAATCATCGGTAAGTTTGTAAGCATCGCTCCAGATAGCCAGCAGGTCGGTGGTTTTCTTTACAGGTGCAAACCGGTCGCGGTTCACCAGGATTGCCCTGGATTCCCGGAACACGCTGATAGCAGCTCCCATGGCGCTTTCCAACTGATAAACTTTCGTTCCATCCACTTCCTTGCTGTTCAAAATTAATTGCAGCGGTAGCAGGTTGTTCGTTTCAAAGAGTTTATGTTTCAAGGCTTTCAAATTTACCCACAGATTGTTCGTATTGAAATAGCAATAACGCTCGATATCCTGGAAATAATCGACTTCATCATCGGGACATTGAGCTGATTCCCGCAAAATGAGTTGTCCGTGTTTGTTCTGCGCCAGATGGCCGCCTTTTTTATCCACTTCCGTGCGCTGGCAGACTTCCATCATGAAAGGAGTTTTATGTTCGGCAAAATAGTTTAAAATTTTCTCATCGATCACTGCGCCCAGGTTATCCGAATTGGAAATGAAGGCATACTCATAACCAAGTTCCAGCAGTTTGTCCAACACTCCCGAACTGGCCAGAACGCTGTAAATTTCACCGTGTCCGGGTGGATTCCAATTCTGACTACCGTCTTCGTTTTGCAGCGGGGAAAGGTCTTCCTGCTTGATTTTAGGAAATTTGTTTTGCAAAAAATCCAACGGCAAATGGGGAAGAGCCAGATATTGATAAATCTTCAAATGAGCCAATGAATCTTCCCTGGTATTGAAACTGTGCATGAATAGCAGCGGAATGTTTTTTTCGCTTTCTTCGCGCAATTCCAAGATCTGCCGGGCAATGATATCCAGAAAATTCAGTTCGCCTTTCACTTTCAGCAGGGTTTTGGCTTTTTTCAATCCCATGCTGGTTCCCAAACCGCCGTTCAGTTTGATCACGACGAGTTTTTCCAAGGGTGAAAAAGGATATTTATGCAGGTGTTCGTACTGCACAATTTTATCATAATCCGGCTGATCGATTTCCTTTTCGCAAAGTTTACCGGAAGTGCCTTCCAATACCTGATAATAATAGGTTGAGAAAGCCTGGATCGTCAGATCGTTAAGTCCGGCATTCTGCATTAACTCAACAAATTTTGAAAGATGATTTTGCATGATAAACTACCTTCCTAAAGATTTATTTTTTCCTTGATTGAGATTTGATTTTCTTTGTTTATTTTGCGTCCCTGATTCACGATGAGTTCACCCAGAAGCCCGATCGAAAAGAACTGCAATCCAATGATGATGAGCAGTGTGGCCAGATAGAGCAGAGGCCTGTTGTAGAGAGGCTGACCGAAGCCCAGTTTCATGATCGTCAGATAAAGGGCGATGAGAAAACCGAGGAATGTGAATCCGGCACCGATGCGGCCAAAAAGATAAAGCGGACTGTGCAGATAACCGGTCACCAATCTGACGGTGAGCAGATCGAGGAAACTGCGGAAAAAACGCTCCACGCCATACTTGGAAACACCGTGTTTTCTTTTGCGGTGATGCACCGGAATTTCAGCTACTTTGAAGCCTTTGGCATGAGCCAGGGCAGGAATGTAACGATGCATTTCGCCATACACATCGATTTCTTCGATCACTTCTTTGCGATAAGCTTTGAAGCCGCAGTTGTAGTCGTGCAGTTTCAGTTTGAAGGCACGGGACATGACGGAATTTGCCAGCCAGGAAGGCCCGGTTTTACTGATCGGGTCGCGTCGTTTTTTCTTCCAGCCCGTCACCAGGTCGTAGCCTTCCTCAATCTTTTGCAGGAAGGCCGGAATCTCTTTGGGATCGTCCTGCAGATCGGCATCCATCGTGAATATGACATCACCGTCAGAATGGTCGAAACCAACTTGCAACCCGGCTGCTTTACCGAAATTCCTGCGGAAGCGGATAATCTTTACGTTCTTATCTTGCTCTGTCAGCTTTTGCATTTCAGCGAAACTGCGATCGGTTGAACCATCATCGACAAAGATGATTTCGTATTCATGATCTTTAACATTTTCTGTAATTTCTGAATTAAGTTGTTTTAAACTTTGTTCTTCGTTATAAACCGGTATTACAAATGATAATTTCATTTTTTACCTCTTTTTAGACAGGATAATTCTTTTGCCGCTGATTTGCACGGATAAACGCTGATATTTTAAGTTTATTTCTTTCTGTCATTATCATACACTTTCCTGGAAAAAGTTGGTTCATCGCCAAAATTCAAAATTAGACCAACTTCGATTTTAGTAGCGCGCAAGTAATTAAGCAATTGAGCTTCGTGTTCTTTTATGATTGCTTTCACAGCTTTTATTTCGATAATTATTTTATCATCAACAATTATATCTGCTCTAAATTTTCCGACTATTTGTTCATGGAAATACACATCAATATTCTTTTCTTTCTCTGCAGGAATGAATTTTTCTATAAATCTAACCAGCATTGCATTCTGATATACTAATTCTAAATATCCTCTACCAAGTTCATTATAAACTTCATAAAAACATTGGATTACTTCGTTGGATAAGTTTGCATGTTTTAACATTATAGAACCTTATCCGCGTCTATTTGTGCAGATCCGCGGCTGTTTTTAGATTATCTTTCATACTTCACAAAAATTTTCCGTAGCCGCTGATTAACGCGAAAAAACACAGATTAAAATGTTTACTTTTTTCTTTTCTTAACATTACGCTACCTCATCCGCGTCTATTTGCGAAAATCCGCGGCTGTTTTTAGATACCTGAGATAACCACATAACTCACCAACATCATCACGATTCCCGATGTGATCGGCACTTTGATATTATCATCCAACCAGATGGGAGCAGCTTCTGCCAACGTTGCAGCGAGCGCTCCGGCAAAAGCTATGATCGGATTCAAATAAAACAAGGCAAAAATAAACGTCCCTGCAAAACAAGCCAGGCTGCCTTCCAAACTTTTAATTGTTCCAAATAATTTTCGCTTTCCGAACTGAACCCCCACCAGAGCTGCTAAAGTATCACCGATCGCCAGGAAAGAAATCGCAATAAAGGCAATTTCGGGCGGCAACACAGCAATGCAGATAACCACAGATATCAGCATGTAGGTGGCGCTGGTGAAATCGTGATATTCACGGCTGCGCAGCATCAACCCGAAAACATCAAAAAAGATACGTTTGAAGGTCGGATGTTTCATCCTGAGGATTTCCACCAGCAAAGCGATGAATAGAAGGGATATTAAAACAAAAAGTGTGATCTTTTTGTCGTAGTTCACCAGGTAACGATAGGCGAGAGGCAGCAATATCAGGCTGAAGTGAATCGCTTTCCTAAAAACTTCGCCTTTATGTTTTTGGATCATTTTAATTTCATTTTGCTGACGACAAACGATTTTGCCACATCCAGCATCAGCATCGGATCGCCTTTCACGGCTTCCATGAAGAGCGCTTTCAGACTGAATTGGTCTTCGGGAACTTTCTGACAGAATTCCACGATACTGTTGAATTTGTCATCGGTCAGGGTCATAAATTTTTCTTTCATGTCGAACATGGTTTTTTGGGAATGTCCTAATATTTTATCCCATTCCTGGGGGTATTTTTTCAGGAATTTTGCATCGAAACGTTTGGCTTTTACAGCTTCGGCAACTAATTTCCCGGCAATCCGGGCTGCGATCATGGCCTGCACAATGCCGCCGCCGGTAATGGGATTCACTTGTCGCGCTGCATCGCCCACCAGCATGATGTTATCTTTCACGATCTCTTTTAATGTTGCTGCTGTGGGAACGCCTCCGTAAACTGTATAATTTATTTTCGCGTTGGGAAAATGCTCTTCCACAAATTTATCCAGGTATTCCTTGGGACTTTTATCTTTCGCCAGATGTCCGGCAATGCCGATGCCCACATTGGCTGTGGTTTTGGATTTCGGGAAAATCCAGACGTAACCGCCGGGAGAAATATTCTGTCCGAAATAAAAATCACAGGCTTCGTCGTCAATTTCAAGTCCGGAAAGCGTGTATTGCACGCAGGTATCGATATCTTCCAAACGAACTGCTGTTTTAATGCCGGCCCATCTTCCCACGCGAGATTCCACGCCGTCAGCACCGATCACGATATCGCATTTCACGGTTTTTATTTCACCCATGTATTTGAATTTTACACCGGCAATTTTGCCATCTTCCCAGACTAAATCTAAAGCATCGGCTTTAGTGATGAATTCCGCACCTTTTTCGGCAGCCAGGTCGCAAAGAGCTGTATCGAAGATCCGGCGTTCCAACACATAACCCGCACCATTGTTGCGCATCACAGCAGTTTCACCGTTGGGAGAATGCAGTTTGGCAATATTTATCTTCGCAGCAATCCATTTTTCGTCCAATTCTATGAAGGGAACGATCCCGTTATGAGAAACTCCTTCGGCGCAACGCACAGGAATTCCTGCCTCACGATCACGTTCCAGCATAAGTACTGAAGCGCCGTTTTCGGCGGCAAATCTGGCTGTTACACTTCCAGCCGGACCCGCTCCGATAACTAAAACATCATATTTTTCTTTGATCATCATTCCCCCTCGCTGATCGCTTTGATGGGGCAGACCGTGACGCAATTCATACATTTGATGCATTTTTCATCATCGATGTTCACTTCAAATTCCGAAACAACGATGGCATCCGCGGGACACACTGCCACGCAGGTGCCGCAGACATCACACAAGTCTCGATTTATTTTCATTTGATCTCCCGATTACGATAATTCTGCTCTGCGGTGATCGATCATTTTAAATCCGCTTCCTTTCAGCTTGAAGATCACATCATATATTTCATCTGGATCAAGACCGTCTTCCGCAGTTTTCAATCGAATTTTTTCGCTGTCACGTGCCGGTTTGAAATTCTTCAGCAGGAAATGCGGATTCCTGTTTCCCTGCCCAAAAGGCTGCAGCAAGTTATAATCCGATTGCAGATAATTATCGAATTCCTCGAATTCTTCGATGGAAAATACCGCATCGACATCGATGCGTTTATGGTTTTCGATCTGTTCCTTTTTTTTGCTCACATAATCCTGAAAAAGCTCAGTAAAATGAGAAATCTGTTTTTTTTGTGCAGTGAACCCGGCTGCTTTGGCATGGCCTCCAAACTGTATAAGGCTTTTTTTACAATGGGTGAATGCTTCCATCAGGTTGAAGCCTTCCGTGCAGCGTGCTTCCCCGATGATGACATCATTTTTTTCTTTCAGAAAAACTACTGGAATAAGATATTTCAGAGCTAATTGAGAAGCGGAAAATCCCAGTAGGTTAGCTTCTATTTCATTGTCCTTATCTAAAAAAATTATGCAGTTTTTGTTGTTGGCAGGAACGGATTCTTTCAAATATTCGCAGATCAGATTCAATTTTGTTTCATTCTCTCTCTGTAATTGAACCAGTTTTTGCAGGATTATTTCCTTTTCTTCGCGGGGTGCGATCAGATAATACAAGGCCAGATTTTCGCCTTCTGCTTCCCGGCCGTTGGAAAGCAGCCTGCCAATGAATTTGATGATGCTGATGCGCTTGCTGTAATCCAGGGCAGGAACCAGGTAGGGCGCCATGGTTCGGAATGCTTCACTGTCGAACATGTACCATTTATCCAGAACTTCTTTCAATAAAATCCGGTTCACTCCAAGCAGCGGAACTTTGTCGGCAACGGTTCCCACTGCTGTCCAGAAGAGATAGTTTTCATCGACCGGATAGGAAAGCAGGTCGGCTATCTGCAAGATCAGGAAGTAGGTGACGCCAACTCCAGCCAGCATTTCTCCGGGAAATTCACAGTCTTTCTGTTTGGGATTCACCACAGCATAAGCCTGAGGAATTTTATCCTGAACCAGGTGATGATCTGTGACGATCGTATCGATCCCATTTTCGGAGAGAAGTTTTACGTTTTCAAACTCGGAAATTCCGCCATCTACCGTGATCAGTAAATTAAATTTCTGCTCGATGAGCTGATCTATCAGTCTATCTGGTATTCCGTGCGTTTCCAGCATTCTATTGGGAATGTAATAAACATGATTTTGAAAACCGATCTGTTCCAGAAAATCGAAAAGAATGTAGGTAGAAGTAATTCCGTCCACATCATCATGTCCGTAGATCATGATCTTTTCATTCCTGCGAACTGCTTCGATGATACGCTCGGCAGCTTTGGCCAGGTCTTTCATCAATGAAATGGGCGGTAAGTCGGAAAAAGTAAGGTGGATGAACGAATCGGCGATCTTCCTGTTTTCCTTGATCTGATCAAAGATCGAAAGATCGCTTTTTTCGTTGTAATTCCACCGGAATTTCATTATTCGGCAAGCCTGTTGTCGGCTTTGGGAATTTCTCTGTCTTCGATTTTTTTATGCTGTTTCTGAAAAATATCAAATCCTGTAATACCAATGGTGAACATGAGTGAAGTATCGCTGAGACCATTTGTGTCCACATCACCTCGAGTGAGATATTGGACAGCCAGATCGATTTTTTTATTGGCTGATTTGAGCAGAATGGAGGTTCCAAAAGTGAGAGCCTGTTCCATGATCTTTTCGTTGTTCTTCTCGAAAGGAAGTTCACGGATGTAGCCGCCAATTCGCAGTGGAATACTTTCAAACCATTTTCCGTAGCCGCTTAACGGATCGTAGCCAAATCCAGCTCCGATCTTGAGTGTGTTTTTATCATACTGCTTTGTGTCTTCCCACATTTCATATTGAGCTTCAGCAGCAAGTTTGTATTTTTCGAGAAATTTGAACGTGAATCCACCGGAAACTTTAGGCGGGATTTCAAACAGAAAATCATCTGATAGTGAGAGTGTGTCGGCATAAGGTGTGTGACCGTAATTCAGTTCGACATCGCCTTTCAACTTTACGTGAGACGAATAGGCGGCGCTTAAAGACAAGCCGCCGATTTTTTTGCTCACGCCTGCTGTGAAACCGGGATTTTTAAAAAGTTTATCAATTTCGTATTTTGCATCGAGAGTATAGGAGTCATCAAAATCGAGCTTCCAATAACGGATACGATGACCTAAATAATAATTTATTGCTACACCAAAATTCAGGATCGGGGTTTTGTAGGCGTAGATCAGATCGCCTTTGAAAATGGAAGAGCTCAGCCGGTTGGTTCCGGAATAGGTAAGTGTGTCTCCATTTTCCTTAACAAATAATGAATCAAGTTGATTTTCCAGATCGCCGGATGACATGGCATTGAAGCTGAAAGCAATCCTGTGATTGGCAATCGGAACGGCAATTTGCAAGAACGGCAGATAAATTCCATCATCTTTGAAGGAATTTCCCAGTTCATCATCATACCAGATATAGCCCAGAGAAGCGGCTGTGGAAAACAAAACTTTGTTGGTGGTAACAGTGATGGACGGATTGGAAAAATTCGAATTAATGCGAAATAAATCTGAATTGCCCGTATCACCCATTCCCAGACCATATACGTCATTACCATAATATTGAACCGGCATGCCTTCGAAAGAAAAAACAGAATTTCCCAAAAGCGCTGCGGACAAGATCGTTAAAATCGCCAAAACACTATATTTCATCATATCTCCTATAATACTTACATCTGTTTTATAACTTTAACAAAAAAATTATGTTTCTATTGTTTGTCAATTGGAAGTTGGGAGTTCCAAATTAGGTATATTTTTTCTAACCACTAATTTACACAAATTCGCACGAACAAACAGAATTACCTTTCCGAAGCTTTCCGGCAGAAAATTGCTTCCGGCTATGATTCGGAAAGTTCAGGGTTATCCGCAGGAAATCTTGAAATTGCTAAGCAGAAAGAAAATAGCGATTGGATTTCTAAAACGTTATCGAGAAATTCAGATTACTTATTACTGCTTTAATCCCCGCATCAATTGAAATTCGGAAATATGATTTTTTTCCAATTTTTTCACTGTAGCCAATCCCTGCTGCGATATTCGGAAAGGGTAACGCAATAATAGCTGCACTACCTCCACCGGGATCTGCTGCCACACCTAGGATTAAATCAACACCCAGATCAATAGTATAGAATAAGCCTGTTCGCGAAGTATTTTGAAAGAATCTCGTCTGGGAATAAATTCCTGCGCCCCAAAACACCGGAGCAGCTCCGGCATGGAAGATAACCAAACTTTCTTTTTTCAGATCGGGAGACACATTTCCCACACCAAAACCAAAGGTTGAAAATAATCCGGGAGATAAAATATTTATAAATACAATCTGTGGTTTTGTTTCGCTTTTCACTTCATCAGAAAAAGCAAACGTTACAAGCAAAATGCAGATTGTTATCATAGTGAATTTCTTCATTTAGTTTCTCCTAAAATTACGTTTAAAATCATCAAAACGTAACCGCCAGATTCAATGAGGCGAATGTTGCCTTAACACCCAAATCCAGGTAAAATAACAGTCGGTTTTTAGGAGAAATCCAAAAGCTGGAACCACAGCCAATCGTTAAAATTGGATGGATTCCCGCGAATTTCACCTTATCATCATCTTCTTCATCTGGTCCACCTGGATCTCCGATAATGGAAGATATCCTTTCTTTTCCTTTGATGTAATCCACTCCAGCCATCAGAAGAGTAAAAAATCCGGTTCGCTGTTTGTTTCTGTATGAATTTATCTGGCAATAGATTCCTGTAACAAAGTAATCTGAATTCTTCAGGTAATGAAAATTATAAGTGAATTCCTTTGTCTTCTTTCCGAATTGCTTAACATTGCCAATTCCAATGACTCCGCCGCTGGCATAACCATAAGTTATGTTGATGTTATATATTCTTGTGCTGTCAGGATTTTCTGTGCTGAAAATCATCCGGTTAATCAGCAGTAATGCTGCTATTAAAATAAACTTTCTCATAACGCCTCTCGTTAAAATTTACCGTTTCAATATTTCATATCAAATCTAATTCCTTCAAAACAACTAAATGATTCTGTTGTCAAATTTTTTTAATCATGCACGACTGATTATGTACATTTTCTCAGAGGAGAAGTGGATATTTTGTTTACCAGATTTTCCTTCTAACCTTCGTAACGGTCAATACCTATTGTTTGCTTCACCGTTCGGAAGGTTCTCGCAAGCTCGACCGTTCCGAAGGTGAGTATTACATTCTTAAATTAAAAAATCAATCGAAAACTGAAATCAACTTCTTCCTGATTTTCTAGTGCTCACCTCTTTTTAAAAAGAGAGGGGACAGCAACCTGCCAGGGCGCAGTCACGAAATAATCGTGACGAAGACTGGGGGTGAGTTCAAGCCAAAACAGCCTTAAAATTTTTCCTTGCCATAATTTAGCCATATTTATTTTTAGCGTCCATGGTAAGTGGGGAACTAAATTCCGGACCTACTGTAAGTTAATTGAAATTAAGGAGCATATATGGCAACAACTTCCGATATTCGGAATGGAATGATAATAAATTTCAAAAATGATCTTTTTGAGATCGTAGAATTCCTGCATGTGAAACCGGGCAAAGGCGGTGCCTTTGTGCGCACCAAGCTGAAAAATGTGAAAACCGGCAAAGTGATTGAAAATACTTTCCGCACCAGTGAAAAGCTGGAAGAAGTACGCGTGGAAAAACATAAAAGAGAATATCTCTATCGTGACGGAGATTTTTACGTTTTTATGGATACCACTACCTATGAACAAACCCAGATTCCGGCAGACGTTATCGGAGACCTCGATAAACTGCTGATCGAGAACATGGAAGTAACCATGAGACTTTCACCCGATGGCGAAATTTTGGGTATCGAGTTGCCAACCACGGTTATTCAGGAAATTGCTGAATGTGAGCCGAATGTGAGGGGAAATTCTGCTTCCGTAAGCGGCAAGAAAGCAGTCACCGACAGAGGTTTGCTGATCAACGTTCCTTTCTTCCTGGAGGTCGGAGATAAAATAAAAATTGACACCCGAACCGGTGAATATATTGAACGCATATAGGTTTTGTTTTCATTTTTAAAAAAAATAATAGAATAAATATAGGAGTGCAAGATGCCAAAAGCTAGAACATTCGCAGCTAAGCTTGCTCACGAGATCAGTACCGAAGGTAAGGTTATTTGCCCGAAATGCAATACAGAAATTAAAAAAGTCAAACTCATCAGAGCTAATAAATCTAAAGCTGAAACCTGGGCGCCCAAGTATGAATTCGTCTCAATGTGTAAGTGTAACGAAAACGACATTATGTCGGGAAAAGTATAAAGAAATTTTTTGACCGTTTTAATCACTTTGAATGCCCTCTCAGCTGCTGCAAAAGTGGGTGTTTGCCATTATTTCTGAAAGGAATATCAATGAAGAGAACCTTGTCAATCGCTCTCATTATGTCCTTCCTGTGTCTCCCGTTATTTTCAGTGCCCATTGTTCCGGGTAAAAAAGCAAGAACCTCGCAATATCAGGAATTTCCATCGGCAAATTTCTCGCGCTGGCACAATCGCGATAGCCGGGAATTACCGCAAAGCATTCTGGCATTGAGGGTGGAATTCACCGATGTTCAATTCGATTTAATTCCCGATTTCCCGGATTCTCTGGCTCATAATAAAGAGTATTTTGAAAGACTGCTTTTCCACATGGCTTCCTATTGGGAAGATGCTTCTCATGAAAATTACATTCTAACTGAAGATAATTACACAGTTTGGAATGAAGTGCTTTCTCTTCCCAATACTATGGGATATTATGGCTATGAAGATCTGCAGATCGAACGCGTTTGTGCAATGGTTGTAGATGCTGTGGAAATGGTAGATGACGACATCGATTTTAGTGAATATGATGCCATCATCATCATTCATGCCGGAGCTGGACAAGAAACCGATCCCGACATGGAAGAAGAGATTTACAGTACTTTTCTCAGCCGCAGATCTCTGCAAGCCGGTATTGATCCTGAAAATGATGATTTTCCCGGCATAGAAACAAACGACGGAATTTTCCTGAAAGAATTTTCCGTGATCCCCGAAACTTCCAACCAACCCTACGTTCAACCTGGCGATACTTTGTACGGACTTTTTGGAGTGATCACTCACAATTTTGGACACCAGATCGGTTTGCCAACTTTGTTTGATAATAACAGTACCAACGGTTCTTCCTATGGAATAGGCGGTTTCGGCGTGATGGGAACCGGAGTATGGAATGCCAATGGTTACGTTCCACCGCTGCCCTGTGCCTGGTCGCGCTATTATCTGGGTTGGGAAAATGATAACATTGTAGAAATCGATGAAACAACCGCCAATCTGGAACTCACTTTTCCCATGGCGGAAGATGATTCCACTCCCAAAATCTACAAACTCAAGATCACCGATGACGAATATTTTCTGATCGAAAACAGGCAGCAGAACCCAGATGGGAGCCTGTATGTGAATACTGCAGGTGATACGGTGGTTTCCTTCTCTTTTGCTACCATCCCGAATCAACCGGTTTATCCGCCCGATAACATTAATGCCGGACAGCCAAAATTCAGTTTTATGCTGAACAATTATCTGGGCTGTGAATGGGATTTTTATTTACCTGGTTATGGTTTTAGTTCCGATCCTGATGAAGACGGTTCCGGTATTCTGATCTGGCATATCGATGAGAATGTGATCGCTGAAAATTTCGATCCCGATTTTGAACAAAATACCGTAAATGCAAACGCTTCCCACAAAGGTGTGGATTTGGAAGAAGCCGACGGCATCCAGCATCTCGATTCCATTCTGTACGGTTTGCAGAGTTTTTACGGTTCGGAAGATGATGCATATCGAGATGGCAACCGCACCTATTTTGGTAAGAATTCATACCAGGGAAACTTCAGCACCCCTACTGCGGAAAGTTATTACGGCGGCATTCCGCTGGAAGTTTATGATATCGGTGCATCCGATTCTCTGATGACTTTTTCGGTGCGTTATAAATGGGCATTGAGCGCAGATTTTATCGGTGAAAATAATTATCCTGCTGCCATTGTAGATTTTTTTGATGAAAGTGAATATAATGTCTTGTTCTATCCAATGTCGAATGGATATTTGTATTTGTGGGAAGACGATGAACTCATTGTAGGTTTTCCCCGCAATATTGGCACAATTCCATACTTATATGCTTTTGATACTGAGACAAGAAGTTTCTTGATTCCTTGTGAAACTGTTGCCTCTGATATTTGTCGACTTTACATTTTCAACGAATATGAAGTTTCGTATCCAATATTTATTGATAGAAAATGGGCTGCTGCGCCGGTAGTAAATACCGATACCGAAAATCCTCACAGGGTGATACTGCCATTCAATAAATCTGATAATAATCATGGAGTGTTGGTTACTCTGGACGCAGATTATCATATTCTTCTCGAACAGGAATTTGAAACCACAATTGCTTCCAACCTGATGCTGGAAGGTGACCAGCTTTATTTCATTGATGCTGAATGGAATAAATATCAGATCGACCTGGAAACATTCGAGATCGATGAGATCGCTTTGGATTACAGTGGAGTTAATTTCAGCGGTATTTTTTCTGCTTTGATGGCAGATATCGATGGAGATGAAAGTTCTGAATTAATCATCACTTCGACTGATTCGCTGCTGCATGTTTTTAAGCAGGATGGAAGTTGTTTGAATGGTTATCCGCAACCAATTCCTTTGAATGCAATTTCTTTGCCTTCCTTTGCCGATGTCGATAACAACGGTTATCTGGATATTTTGATCGGTGGAGAAAATTCTTTTGCTGTTTTCGATAAAAACGGAGATGTTTTCACTCCATCGCGGAAACTGGTAAATCCTGATACTTTGCAAGTTGCAGGTGGTGTGATCGCTTTCGATGCCAATGATGACGGCAAACTTGATATCGTGGGAAATATGTCGCATAATCGTTTCAGTTTATGGGAAAACGTTAATAATAACGATTTCGAATTGAACCGTGATTTCCCGATAACGGTTGGAGAAAGAAGCTTGAATTATCCCATCATTGCTGAATATTCCACCGAGCCGCGAGCTGCTTATCTCAGTTGCAATAATGGCGTGATCTACCGTATCGAGCTACCTTCTGATGCAGAGCCGCTGAATGCCGAAACCCTGTATGAATACTGCAATCTGCAAAGAACTGCTTCCTGGCAGGGAATTCAAAACCCCACGCCCGAGCCGAATGACAAAATTTTTGTGAAAGAAGAAACCTATTTCTATCCCAATCCACTGGGAACAACCTTTTCGAAAGCTATCGACTTCGGAAATGAAGTTCCTGAGCAGACGATCATTCTGAGAATTTTAACCACTCAGGATGTGAATGTGGATATAAAAATATTTGACATCGCAGCCAACAAAATTTACGAAAAATCCAGTTTGTGTGAAAATGGCGTGATCAACAAAGTCTATATCGATGCAAAAAAAATGTCTTCCGGGGTGTATTTTGCAATCCTGAAAGCGGGTGGAAAAGTGTTGAAATTGAAGTTCGCGGTGGAAAAATAGAAGTGACAAAAAAATGTCTTTGCGAGGACTCTTATAAAGAAGTTCTACTGAAGCAATCTCTAATCTATATAAATATACAGATTGCTTCGTATGAAGCCGCTTACAGATAACTCGCAATGACAAAATCAGGAGATAAAATGAAAAAAATATTCTTAACACTCATAGTAATAAACGTGTTGTTCGTGCTTTCAGCAGAAACCAGCGGCGAATACGGCTGGCAGATGCTGAAGATCAGTTCGGGAGTAGATTGTGCAGCTCAGGGCGGAGCGGGTGCTTTTTCCGCCAGTGATGCTTTTGGATTTTTGAATCATCCCACAGCCGGTTTGCTCAGCCGCAACAAAGTGATTTCCCTGGCTCAGAATTACTGGATTTTTGATACATCCATGAATAGCGGAGCTTATCTGAATTCGCAGGGAAACAAATCGTTTGGTTTTGCTTACCGTTATTTGGATTACGGTAAACTGGATAACTACGACGACGTAGGAAACCTGATCGGTGAATATCATCCGATGGATATGGTGGTCACCATGAATTTCGGTTACCGCATCACGCCCGATCATTATGCCGGAATAAACGTAAATGCACTTTATGAGAAGATCCTCACTTCTTCCAGTTACGGAGTTTCTTTCGATCTGGGTTACACTTATCTCACACCTTTCCAGGGAATTCAAATCAATGCAGCTCTGAAAAATATCGGGAAAACTTCCAAGATGGATGTGGAAAATATCGATCTGCCGGTTTCCGGTGAATTAGGATTTGTGAAGAATTACCAACTTGGTTCGATGATGTTTTCCGGTGATCTGAGAATCATCCAGAATATCGACGATGATAATTTGAAATCTGTGCTGGGAATTCGCTGCGATTTGAATAAAAAACTCAACCTCAAAGCGGGTTATAAATTCAATTATGATGCGGAATCGTTTTCGGTTGGCTTTGGCGTGGATTTGAAAAAAATCTATTTCAATTATGCTTTCATTCCATTCTCTTCTGAGATAGATGATGTGCATATTATCGGTTTGACGTACAAATTCTAAAGCCAAATAAAACAATATCTTGAACACCTGCTCGATTTCCGGGCAGGTGTTTTTTATTGGAAAAATTAGCACCGAACTAAAACTAACAAAGACGAACTTTTTTGTTGATTAATGTCTGAGTATCTGACTATCAATGATCTAACTTTGCGAAGCTTATTATTTGGGAATTTTTATTGCTAAGATTCGGAAAGATCTTTTTAATCTTGACACTCAAAAGCTTCCAAAAGGAAATCAAATTTGTAAAATGATGAAGGAAAAAATAATAGAATAGGGATTGAAGAGTAAACAAAGAGCATACCTCCCGACTAAAGTCGGACTCATCTAAAGAGAAGATTTTCTTTGTGCACTTCGTATCTCTGTGGCAAAGGAGTTTTTATGGGTCAAAGACCATTTACAGTGAACCTGGACGAAGAAATAATCACTAAAATCAACAACCTGGCTAAAATCAACGAAATGAAAACATCGGAGTTGGTGAGCCGCGTGCTGCAGAATTTCGTGAACAGTTTCGACATCCTGAAAAATAAAAAACAAACACAAGATGCTGCAGAACCCGACGATGAGAAATATGTGGAATATTATGAATCTCTGCGCAAAATCCTCTCCACCGGTGATATTCCCAAAAATGCGAAGAAATTTTTGGTAGGATAAAGGCTAACCAACCTTGTCAGGATTTCTTTCAACTGAACTTCTTGCTTAATCCTGCCAAGGTTTCTTTCATTTCTCTTCATTTTCCAACCTTGGCATTACTAAATGAACGCTGCCTTGAAAGAAGCGATGGCAAGGTCTTCTCCTTCTCCTCGATAGGAGAAGGTTGGGATGAGGTCGAAAAAATGAAACCCCGCCTTATTAAAAAACCCGAATTGAGTTCACAAAAACTTGACCCGGGTTGGATATTTCAGTGTTCCCAAGACAAACTTGGGAACAAGAATAACAATTAATTTACTCGTTACGAAGTTCGTCTTCGTAACGCCATAATATGTTTTAATTATTTTTTATTTCAAAATTCCTTTTGAAATCACAACTCTTTGCACCTGGTTCGTACCTTCATAGATCTGGCAGAGTTTTACGTCTCTCATGATTTTTTCTACCGGATAATCTTTGGAATATCCGTCTCCAGCCATCACCTGCACAGCATTTGTAGCGACTTTCATGGCAACATCAGAAGCATATAATTTGGACATGGCAGACAAGATCGAAAGATCTTTCTGTTCATTATCATACGCCCAGGCAGCTCTCCAGGTCAGCATTCTGGCAGCTTCAATTTCCGTAGCCATATCAGCCAGCATAAAAGCAACAGCCTGGTTGGCAGCGATCGGTTTGCCGAATTGGATTCGGTCTTTAGCCCAATCGCGGGAAATTTCATAGGCTTCTCTGGCGGCTCCCAAACTGAGTGCGGCAACGCCGGTTCTGGTTCTGTCGAAAGTTCTCATCGCAACCAGGAATCCGCGTCCTTCACTGCCAAGCATGTTTTCTACAGGAACTTCGACATCATGGTATTTTATCTCGTTTTGAACGGAAGCATTCTGTCCCATCTTTTTCAATTTACTCACGATTTCCACTCCCGGTAGATCGGCAGGAACGATGAACGGTGTGAGGCTTCTGGCGCCTTTTTCCGGATTTGTGAGAGCGAAAACGGTATGAAAAGCAGCAACTTCACCATTGGTTATGAATCTTTTGTGTCCATTCAAAATGTATTTATCGCCATGCAGAATAGCAGTAGATTTGATTCCTGCCACATCGGAACCGGCATTCGGTTCGGTGAGGCAATAAGCAGCTACAGCCTGTTTTTCTTTGATGAGTCCGAAGAATTTTTTCTGCTGTTCTTCCGTTCCGCTGAGCAACAGAGGAGTGAGTGCCAAAGTGTTGGCATCGATGCAAATTCCTATCCCCACACAAGCAGCACCGAGTTCTTCCGAAGCTAAAGTACCTTCAAAAATTTTATAGCCATTTCCACCCCACTGCACCGGAACTGGTCCGTTCATAAGCTTTTCTTTGTAGGCTTGTTTCACAATATCCCACGGAAATTCGCAGGATTCATCGTATTTCATCCGGTTGGGTCGAATGAATCTATCAGCGAAATCACGGTATTTTTCCTGTATCTCCAGTTGTTTAGTGCTCAATGAAAAATCAATCATTATATCCTCCGTTTTTTTAATTCCTGTTTATTCATTTTTTTAGAGTATCTGGTGTCAAACAAAAAAAATTGAAGAAGTTTGCTTGAAGCCATCCAACCAGGCAGGATTTCTGTTTTTTAGA
Organism: Candidatus Cloacimonadales bacterium; assembly: GCA_030656075.1. GTDB lineage: Bacteria > Cloacimonadota > Cloacimonadia > Cloacimonadales > TCS61 > B137-G9. The sequence goes on along the minus strand of JAUSOT010000263.1, from coordinate 15,792 downwards.
GCTCATGGATTGCACCAGATAAAATCAACCCGGCAACAATATTTACCCAAAATGGATGAATTACCTCATTTGTTTGCTCCACTGCTGCTTTCTTTCTATTTCAGGATAAGTCGTCATTTCAGCTTGACAGTAAACTATACTCTAAGAATTTTATATCAAATTATTTTATATAAGGATACACCAATCTGGGGTTTTGGTGAATTCCTTTGAGAATATGGATTTCTGTGATTTGTCCGTAATCTCGAAAACATTGATTCTTTGTTTTCGAGAAAGAAATTAAGGTCTTTCGATTGGAATAGTTTGAGGAATGCCCGGAACATTCCCCGGAAAACCGAATAGCGGAATGGACAAGCTGGTGACTTGAAAGGAGACAGATTATGATTTCATTAGACTGGAAAGAAAGATTGGTCAAAGATACAAAAGATTTCATCGAACGGAAGCTTCCCGCCGGTGACTATGATATAGATATCATTTACAATGCTTATCCCCAAAGAATAGACAACAACATTCCCCATGCCGTGATCACGCTGGTGGGAAAAACATTTGGTTCAAAATTAAATCGTAAATACGATAAATTCTTAGCTTTTTACGATTATCTGATCCATGAAAAAGGCGACAATGGCAGGATGATCTTTGCCTACATCATGGCGCGTGCTATCAAAAGTAAACCGGAGCTTTTCATTCCTTATATCGAAAAATTTCTGGTAAGCACAAAAGATCAGAAATCATGCAATCTGGTGATTGATAAGACCATTTTTCCCCTGCTGAAGAAAAAACCCCATGATTACATCGATCTGCTGGCAAACTGGATCAAAAAAGATAATGATCTCCTTTCGCTCAGCCTGCAGAAAATGCTGGTGAAACTGATCACTTATGATCCAACTCTCATCAAACCAATCTTCAGCAAATTGGAAATTTCCTGGTTATATGCTACGCATAACATGATCAGGGTGAGTACAAATTTTTTGAAAGCAATCTATAAAATTGATCCCAAATTCTATTTTTCTGTTTATGAAAATTACAAATCTACCCGCAATCCGATTTTTGCCGAAATCCTGTGCAATGCTATTTGCTGCTACAATGAAACTCTAAAAAACACCTGCGATCATTGGGCTATGAGTGGAAATATTAATATGAAGAAAATCGGTATCCACGGGCAGAAGCTCCTGAAGAAAAAAAATTAACACGGAAAGGAATTCAATAGATTTTATGGCAAATTACATTACAAAAGAAGGAATACAACGGCTTAGAAAGCGGATGACCGAACTCATACAGGAACGTCCGGCTGTCATCAAACAAGTTGTGACGGCACGAGAAATGGGTGATCTCAGCGAAAATGCGGAATATCACGCAGCACGAGAAAGACAGCGTTACCTGGAAAATGAATACAACAAAATCAAGAATCGAATCGATAAATTGCAGGTAATTGATCCTGACACTCTTCCCAAAAATGCAGTTCGCTTCGGTGCAAAAGTAACCGTGAAGGAAATCTCCACGGAACAAATTTACAAATTTCAACTGGTTGGGATCGACGAAATTTTTGAAAACGATGCAGAATACGAAAGAAAATCCATCGCTTCACCCATCGGTAAACCCATGATCGGCAAAAAAATTGGTCAGCGTTTTGTGGTGCAAGCTCCCATCGGTGACAGAGAATTTGAAATATTAGATATAAAGTAACCTAACATGATTGAAGACAATATATAAAATAAGGAGTATTTGATGAGCAAAGCTGAAGAACTGAGCAAGAGGCTGTCTTACGAACGAAAATGTTTCTGGAAAGAAGCTTCCAAAAAAGAACAAAAATCTGCCTTTGATTTTGCCAAAAATTATAAGAACTTTCTGGATAGCTGCAAAACCGAGCGCGAGACAATAGATTTTTATGCTGAACTTCTCGGCAAAAAAGGATTCGCCGAAATTGACGGCAGTATAAAAAGTAAGAAAATCTTTCGCATCGCCAGAGCCAAAAATGCTGCCATCGCAATCATTGGCAAAAAGCCGATCAGCGAAGGTGTGAACTTGATCGTTTCCCACGTTGATGCCCCTCGTGTTGACCTGAAACAAAATCCTCTTTATGAAGATGGTCCCACCAAACTCGGTATGATGAGAACGCATTATTACGGCGGTGTGAAGAAATATCAATGGATGTCCACTCCTCTGGCTCTGCACGGTGTGATAGTGAAAAATGATGGTGAAATAGTAAAAGTCAACATCGGCGAAGACGATAACGATCCTGTTTTTGTAATGCCCGACTTGCTACCGCATCTGGCCAGAAAAGAACAATACACCAAGAAGATCGGCGAAGCTGTCGATGCCGGCAAGATGAACCTAGTTTTCAATTCCATCCCCTTCTCGAACGACAAAAAAACCAAAGAAGCAGTCAAACTGAATGCACTGAATCTTCTGCATGAAAAATACGGCATTATCGAAGAAAACTTCCTGAGTGCCGAACTGGAACTGGTCCCAGCCGGAAAAGCCCGTGATGCCGGATTGGATAAAAGTCTGGTGCTGGGTTATGGTCAGGATGACCGCATCTGCGCCTACACTTCGTCGGAAGCAATTTTCGATGCAAACAAAAATCTGGAAAAAACTGCTATCGTTTATCTGGCAGATAAAGAAGAGATCGGCAGCGACGGCAATACCGGCGCCAAATCCATCTTTATTCTGGATTTCATTTCTGATCTGCTGCGGTATAATGGCGAGAATGGCGACAGCACAACTCTGCGTAGAACACTTCTGAAAAGCCAGATCATTTCAGCAGATGTAAATGCCGGGATCAATCCGAATTTCCCAAATGTGCATGAAGCAGAAAATGCCGTTCATATCGGTTTCGGCGTGAGTGTGACCAAATATACCGGTAGCGGTGGAAAAAGCGGATCGAATGATGCCAACGCGGAATTCAATTCCAAGATCATCCGTATCTTTAACCAGGAAAAAGTGAACTGGCAGATCGGTGCGCTGGGTAAAGTTGATGAAGGCGGCGGCGGTACGATCGCCAAATTCATGGCAGAATATGGCGCTGAAGTAATCGATTGCGGACCGGGAGTATTGGGAATGCATGCGCTTTATGAACTTACCAGCAAAGCCGATATTTATTCCTGCTACAAAGCCTATAAAGCTTTCTTTGAAAAAGTATAAATGAGGTTATTGTGAAAAAAATATTAATCGTTGTTTTGATCGCAATCGTGCTGGGAGCCTGCAGCAGCAATAAGATCAATAAACAAATGCCGGTGGCTAAAAAAATGGAAATTGCCGAGGAATTCTTCGCTAAAAAGAAATATCACAAAGCAATTCCCTATTACACCGATGTGGCTTTTGAACGGAATTCCACCTACACTTCCGAAGCTCAATTGAAGCTGGCAGACTGTTATTTTTTCCAAAATAAATTTACCGAAGCCAGGTTTGAGTATGAAGAATTGATCCGTCTTTTCCGTGATGCAAAAAACATCAACCGCGCCTATTTCCAGGTGGGAATCTGTTATTGGGAAGATTCTCTGAGTCCGCATTATACCCAGGAAGACACGCGCAGCGCCATTCATGCCTTTGAAACTTTCCTGGAAAAATTCCCCTTTGATGAACGTAAACAGGAAGCGATCGATTATCTGCAAAAATGCCATAAGAAATTGATCAAAAAGAAATATTACAATGGTTATGCTTATTTCAAAATGCATGATTATCCTGCCGCTTTTATGTATTTTAATGAGATCATCGAACTGGAAAATTTGAACGATGTCGATAAAATGTCGCTTTATTATGAAGCCAGAATGTACATCGTCCGCATGGATAAAAACAATTCCGAAAATATCACAGAAAAACTGAATGTGCGCTATCCCGACAGCAAAGAAACCATTAAGATCAATAAACTGATCAAAAAGAAATTTAAATAACCAGCTTGAAAATTGGACTTTTGGGCGGATCTTTCGATCCGCTGCACAACGGGCATCTCGCCCTGGCAGAAACTGCCGCGAAAGCATTGGAACTGGATAAAGTTCTTTTCCTGCCTTCCGGGAATCATCCTTTGAAGAAAGAGAAGAATGTTCTTCCTGCCGAAAAAAGATTTGAACTGGTCGAGAAAGCTCTGCAGAATTATCCGAATTTCGAAGTTTCCCGCCTGGATATGGAGCAGGAAGGCTTCAGTTATTCTTCCGAACTCATCAAACGATTAAAAGATATCTCTCCCGAAAATGATTTCTTTTTCATCACCGGAGACGACATAATTGCCGAACTTCCCAACTGGCACGAATGGGAATGGCTGCTGCAGAATGTGCAGTTTGTGGTAGCCCGGCGCCCCGATACCGACCGTGATAAATGGCAGCATCTGGATTACCTGGAATATTTCATTTTCATCGACATGAAGCCGCATGACATTTCTTCGACCGAGATCAGGAAGAAAGTGAAAAACAAGGAAAGCATCAAGGGATTGGTGCCGGAAAGTATCGAGCAGGAAATAAAGGACTTGTATCGGTAACGAATCATTTCCCCCCACGACTGAAGTCATGGGCTCGTTTACAGATTTGAATATCGGGAGAATTTATGAAATATACAGACAATTATCAAATCGACTTTTCAAATCGAGAACCCGATGACGAAGTGGATGAACTTTTCTTCAAACGTTGGTCACCGCGTTCCTTCAAAAAAGAAAAGTGTGAGAGGAATGAGATGAAAATATATTTTAATTGTTTGTTATTAATGGCGTTACTGCTTTCCTGCGCTCCCAAAGAAGAAAAACCGGAAATCAAAATTCAGGTTCCCGATTTATCCGTGTATGAATACCGGCAGACCAAAGATGTGGTGCAGTTGGTTTACGATGCCGTGAATGAGATCGAACTGAAAGGCGTGGATGCTTTTGCTGATTTCCGCATCGAAGGCAGCAAGTGGTATCATGACGATACTTACGTTTTTGTTTGGAACATGGCTGGTATTCGTCTTGTTTATCCGCCCGATCCTTCTAAAGAAAAACAGAACATGAGCAAACTGAAAGATGAGAACGGCAAACCGATCGGCAAAGAGTTCATTGAAACTGCTCAGAAAGGAGAAGGCTGGGTGTTTTATATGTGGAACAAACCTGCTTTCTCTGAGCTTTATCAAAAAACCACTTTTATCAAGAAAGCAGTCGATCATTACGGTGTATCCTATTTGGTCGGATGCGGATTATACGATATGCCGGTTGAAAAAGTTCTGGAACAAAACACTCCTAAATAAATGAATATTTGTTTTTTCACACTCTACACCGGGGAAGCAAATAAAAACCATCTTAAACTTTTTATCGAAAGTCTGCGTACTTTTGGTGGGAAATTCATGATTTTATTGGATAGAAAGTGGAAGAGCCGCTGGCAGAATGGATGAAGGAAAGGACGATATGATTTTTTATGAATTGCCGCGAGTTTTGATTCATGGACGCCCATTATTCGTTTTGCTCGTTGCTAAAAATATTCCTACTGAGTTCCATTTTAAAAATTAAGTAGATTTGTAATTCTTGACACAAAATCTACCTTTTTATGTATTAACTTATTAAAGGAGATAGCATGGTTTCAGTTGAAATTATTATTGGAAAAGAAAGGCTTCATGAATTCTGCCGGACAAATAATATCAGAAAACTTTCTCTATTCGGTTCTGCTTTGCGTGATGAATTGAAACCAAACAGCGATATTGATTTACTGGTAGAATTTGATGTTGATCATATTCCTGGCCTTTTAAAATTGGCTGCATTAGAAATCCAACTAAGTGAATTCTTGGGAAGAAAAGTAGATTTGAGAACGCCGGCAGAATTAAGCAAATATTTTCGAGATGATGTAATATCAATTGCCAGGGAATTATATGTTGCATGAAGATAAGATAAGAATTCAGCATATTCTGGATGAAATTGATGATATGTTAATATTTATTGAGGGAATTTCATTCCAGATATTTAAAGATGATAAGAAAACAGTTAATGCCGTAATTAGATCAAGATAAATCTCGGGGCTATTCAGGCTATAAAATCTGGAACATTCAACAAAACATTTGACACAAATCTCTCACAACTTGAAGTTTGCGCCAGGTTCAAGGAAGAAAACATGGAATTATTGAGAGAAGTCGAAAAAAATGAAGTTGCAACATTATTTGAGGAAGTATGTTATATGAAAAATAATAGAATAAAATGTTCGTATAGCATGTCATTATTTAGGAATATACGACATATGCCGTTTAGCCAGTAGTTGGGTGTCAATATAACGAACCGGACATTAACAATGAAAACAGAAATTGAATGAAAGCAAACGAAACAAAAATTGAAGATTTTTTATCATCAAATAAAACTCAATTTGTAATCCCAGTTTACCAACGAAACTATGATTGGTCTACAAGTCAGTGCAAACAACTTTTAGACGACATACTGGAAGTTGGAACGATTACAGAAATGAGTGCTCATTTTATTGGAAGTGTTGTTTATGTTCATGATGATGTTTATACTTCATCAAGAATCAAAGAATTGACGGTTATTGATGGGCAACAGCGCCTTACAACTCTGACGCTTATTTACTTGGTTCTTCACAGACTTGCAATAGAATTAAATGATGAAACACTTGTAAACGAAATAAGTGAAACTTACTTAATTAATAAGTTTGTATCCGATGAAGAAAAGTTAAAACTACGACCAACAGAAAATAATGACAAAGCTTTAAAATACTTACTCAGGGGCGATATAAATGAAGAATACCCAGATTTCTCAAAATTAATTGACAATTTTAATTATTTCAAAGGTCGAATTACCGAAGAAAATTACGAATTTGTTCTAAGAGGGTTGGCAAAATTAATGTTCGTAGAAATCTCTCTTGACCGTGAAAAAGACGACCCTCAAAGAATATTTGAAAGCCTAAATTCGACAGGACTTGAACTGTCACAAGCAGACTTAATTCGGAATTACCTATTAATGGGGTTAAATCGAAGAGACCAAAATAAAATTTACAGCAATTACTGGGATGTTATAGAAAAATTAGCAAAAGATGAAACTCTAAACACAAGTAGAGTATCTGACTTTATCAGAGATTATTTAACACTGGTCAACAACAAAATACCTAACAAAAATAACGTATATATAGAGTTTAAAGCCAAGTTTCCAACTACAACTATAGAGGAATTAGAAAATAATTTAGCACCCATTAAATCGTTAGTTAAATTTTACAATAAACTTATCAATCCTAAAAATGAAACTGACAAAGACATACGAACACAGCTTGAATATATCACTCGCATAGAAATAAATGTAGCATATCCATTCTTAATGAAAGTTTATCAGGATTATTCAGAAAGCATAATAACTAAGGAAACTTTCATTGAAATACTTGATTTTGTACAGTCATTTACGTGGCGCAGATTTATCGTTGGTCTACCATCAAATGCGTTGAATAAAATCTTTATGACCTTATATGACAAAATAGAACAAGATAATTACCTCATTTCACTACAGAAATGGTTACTTAAAAGGTCAGGTTCTCAAAGATTTCCAAAAAATAAAGAAGTGCTCGAAAGCCTTAAGCTAAAGGACGTCTATAATATAAAATCCAAAAACAGAACTTATCTTCTTGAGAGATTTGAAAATTTTGAAAACAGAGAACCTGTTGTAATTGACGGAAATAGTGATATTACAGTTGAGCATATATTTCCTCAAAACCCAGACCCTAAATGGAAAGTTAATTTAGGAGCAGACGAATACAATTTGATTAAAGAAAATTATCTAAACACAATCGGAAATTTAACTTTATCAGGTAATAATGGTAAATTAGGTAACAAGCCGTTCTTGTTCAAAAGAGATTTAGAAAAGGCAGGTTACAAAGACAGTCGGCTTTGGTTAAATAAATATTTATCAATTATAGATAAATGGGATAAAGCAGAAATAGAAAGACGATTCGATATGTTGTCAGAAAGATTTTTAAAAATTTGGAAATATCCCGACGTTGTAATAGAGGAAAGAGATGAAAACAACGAAGTAAATATTTTTGAAGCAGATGACCCTAAGTTTAAAAAACTAGAATATGCTATATTCTTTGACCAAAAACTTGAAATCACAAAAGTGGCAAAGTTGTATGTTGAAGTATTTAAACAACTATTTGATTTGCAACCTGAAACTTTTTTCACAACAGATTTAGCGGAAAAAATAACACTAACTAAAAACCCGAAAGAAGGCAACCCGCGACAAGCAATTCAAATAAATGATACATATTTTATTGAAGGCAATATTGATAATATCGGAAAATTTGAAAGGATAAAACATGCGTTAACAATTTTTGACTCAGAAGATGAATTGATAATAAAATATGCTGAAAATGAATAACGAACGCTCAACAAAAGTTATATGTAATGTGGGGTTCTGTGAGTAATCCAAGTGCTCTGCTTTGTGGTAACACCGCCAAATCTTTGATTTGGTAATAAATTTTGAAATAATCTAAATAAAGGATTTGGTTCGGTGCGTATTTGAAAGTGAAATGCTTCGATAACCAGCACTGCGTATACCGCCAACCGTTAATATTGTTCGCTTTTGTTCGTTGTTAACCCTACTCTGCCACCACCACAATCCCAGTTCCTACTTTATTTTTCATTTTTAAATCCAGCCACATTAAAAACGCAGAAATGGGATAAAGCACAATATAATACAACGGCAGCAGCAAAAAAAATAACTTCGATTTTCCCAGCAAACTCATCGGATATTTCATCGTCAGCAGCCAGGCCAAATGACCAAACTTGCCGTAAGAATAATCGAAAGAAATGATTTTGAAACCGGCATTTTCCAATTTGGAAATTATTTCCTCTTTATCATAACCCGGGCGCACGTGTTCTGCTACAAATTTGGCAGATTCATCAAACGTACTGGGAGAAGAAATTATCAGCTTACCGCCTTTGTCTAAAACCTGCCGGAAATTCTGCAAAACCTGCCTGTCATTTTCGATGTGCTCCAAAATATCGATAGCGACGATCAGATCAAATTTATCTTTTGGAAGATAATCCACCAAATCCGCCTGCTGTGCTGTGAAATCCTGCCAGCCTACTAACTTCGCATATCGACCAAAAGAATCCATATAATCCTTTTTTAGATCGACTGCCTGAACCCTGGCTTTGTTAAAATATTTCAACACAAAATAGGAATATTGTCCAAACCCGGCGCCGGCATCGTAAAAGCGGATCGGGTTATTTTTGGAAAAATGTTTTTTGATCGCTCGTTTCACGTACCATTGCCGCAGAAGCAGCATATCCAATGAGTAATAAAACAGCTTCCTGAAGGCAGGAAACAGGTCGATCAATTTGGCGAATTTGTCTTTTATTTTGTCGTAATGCATCTGCAATCCCTATTCTGTGAATTTCTGTTTTTTGAATCCCCAAAAACCATTTTGCTTCATTTCGAGATAGATTTCCTGAGCATCTTCAAGAGTGATGATTTTCATTGAAATGAGTTCCTGTAACAATCCGGCAGTCCATTTGCATTTCATACCAAATTTAGATTTAAGATTATTATGAACAGCATAATCATCAGAGACAAGCTCATACGTTTTGTTTTGCAGCAGATATAAGATTGATACTGATTCGCCTAAATCTAATCCTTCCAATTTTTTCAAAGAGGAAATATCTATCTCTTTCTGATCGAAATCGATAACAGAAATGATGTCGTTCATTTTATTTTCAAATAATCGGCCAAAGCCAATTTCTGTTGGTTTTTTCAGGAATTCTTTTTCTACTTCAGTTACAATCTGAAATTCATAACCGATTTGTATCAAATCCTTTAGCAAGTTTCTTGAAACACATCGCTCAAGCAGGTTTATTAGGGAGACGGTATCAAGAATTAATATTCTACTCATCAGGATGCTTTTTCTGTTTTTTCATCAAATTCTTTAAACAGGTTAGAAATGGTTCGTACATCGGAATAGAGATATTTTGCGGCTCGTGTCATTGATATTTTTTCCAATTTCCAGTTATAGAAAACTCCGAAAACATACAAATAGGGAAGGTCTTTCCAATTCCATTCAAGATTATATTCTTTATTGTAATTTGTTACTGGCCTGTAGGATTGCCAATGATACTGGACTAAGCCTTTACGGTTCAGATCCTTGAACATACATTCCGGCGAAACATTGAATTTGCCGGCTAATTCTGATATGTATTCCTGTTTCAAACTATGCAGTTTTTCCAACTTAAATTCGGAAGATAGTTTTTCGGATGGTATCAGGAATTCTTCGGCAAACTTATTGGCTTCTTTTTCCAACGGATCACGAGAAGACAAACGAGAAATAAGATATTGTTTCTTATCCAGATGATAAACGATATGGCATAATTCATGGATTAACGAAAATAATTTTCTCTCTTCGGTGTGTCCTTTGTTTATAAACACAATATATTGGTTTCCAAAGTTAAAGGTAATACCCGAAATATTTCTTGTTTTTAGCGGGAGTTCAAATATTTGAATATTCCAGTTCGATCTCAAGGCAGTTTTCATTTCCTCATAGTTTATCGGATTAGATAATTCCATATTTCGCTTGATGTCGATGATGTGAACAGGTTGATATTCCGAATACTTAGAGCCCTGATATTCCGTATTTAGAGAGACATTTTTCATTATTTCAAGAAAATCCTCGGCTATTTGTTTCAGATTTAAAATTTCCTGAGCTTCTTCTTTGGTACTTTTACCTGACCCGCGGGCAGATAACTGATAGTCGTTGTTCTGCTCTGATATAAGCCTATCTAAGGAAATATTAAAAATCTCTGAAATTCTTATCAAAATTTTTAGCGTGGGTTGCCTTTCGCTATTTTCATAACGAGTTATCAGAGAAACATCACATGGTATTAAACGGGCTAATTCATTCTTTTTGAACTTTGCCAATTCCCGAAAATACTGTAAATTTTGCCCGATTATATTTTCCATTTTACCTCCTGAGTTTCGCAATTGATTATTTGTCATTTTGAATTGCGAAATCCAAGAGATAACTTATATTCCTTTGACTATCTGTCAAATAATATTTCTGCACGCCCACAAACCACCAGCAAGATTGATGTCGGATTTTGTGATGATGAAAACCGGATATTGTTCCAACAATAGCTTTCTTACAAGGCAGTTATGCATCTCGAACAGAAAACCGCTTTCCTTTATAAAATCAGCATTTTTCTCGGTGGAAGCGCCGCACAGGAAAACTCCTCCGTACGGTTGGAGCATCAAACTCATCGCCTGAGTCAACCTGCCGGTTATACGGTAAAAATAATCCAAGGATTTCGCAGCAATTTCATCAGAATTTTCCACGGCAGATTGAGCAATTTTGGCAGCAGATTTGCCGTTTGGTTTTTTGCCGTTCAACCGTAGAAGCGCATTATAAGTATCTTCCAAACCCTGTCCGGATACAAAATCTTCGAAATTCAGGAAATTGCGGTTTTCCTTTTTTCCGAAAATTATCTGGATCATTTTCTCGTGAGTTTCATCCAACGGCGGTATTTGAATATGCTGGATTTCCGAAGATACAATTTCGTAGATTTTTTCACCGCTTTTTGTTTTAACTTCCACGATGCTGCCCGTGCCGAAACCGGTTCCCGGTGCAATAACCAGCATGTTTTCGGGATATTTGTCGGAAAGATTTTCCGGCATGTAGAGAGTTTTGCAAAATTCCGACGGAATCTGTTTCTGTTCTTTCATATCCAGCAATCCGTAGGAAGCCAGCTCCATATCATTGACCATAAAGGTGTTTTCCGGCAGTCCCCAATCGATCAGATCATCCTGAGTTATTTTTGGTCGATTTGTCCAATTTGTGATCGCCACTTCTTGGCGATCGATCACGGGACCGGCAAAACCGATGATGCATTTTGCGGGAGCCAGATCAGTAAAATCCCGGATGGAAGTTTGAACAAATTTTCCCAAAGAGGTTTTATTTCCAATGACTTTTTTATATTCCCCGGAAGTGGAAATAACTTTCTTGTTTTCGACAAGTTCGCATTGCAGGCGGCTGTGCGTTCCGCCTACATCGATGGATACGTTTAAACTTTTCATATTTTTTTTTTACTTTCCGCCTTCGTCCTTCGACAAGCTCCAGACTACGTATTGCTTCGGCTTGGCAGGCAGGATGACACAAGCTCAGGCGAATTGTTAAATAACAAAAATATCCTTTTTCATTTTGTGCCTTTTGTGGCTATCAGTTTGTCAGGAAATCGAAGATATTACCCAGCATACTGGTGGTGCCTTTGTAGAGTTCCGTAAATTTACATTTGGTGCAGGTAATCGTTGTGAATTTCTTGTTTTGTACGTCGAAAATTTTTGTAAATCCACCGCCGGTGGCGGCAAATTGATCCGTTTCGTAGGCGGTGTTGCCGCACTTCGGGCATTTCCATTTACTTTCTTCCACATTTCCTCCGGAAATTGATTTCTATTGCAATTCTATCCTCAGTTGTTCATCCACAATCAGGTCATCGATATTCACGTAGCTGCTGTCATACCAGCCGTTTTCATATTCTATCACAAAAGAATAAATTATCGAATCGTAGGATGTTGTCGCTTTCAAGCGTGACCAGATCGAATCTCCTGAAATCACTGGATATTCAATGAGCGAAACCAGTGAATCGGAATCATCTGTGTAATAGGAAAATCCTGAAACAGAAACCTGGGAATTATTGACCAGTTTCACGCCGGCATGAGTGGGATCGCAATAAATTTTCAGCGTTTCATTCGGCTTAACAGCCAGTATGGTTTCGGTGAAGAAAAGTCCGTTGGGAACGCCTGAAGCATCGGAATCCTGCATCATGAAAGTTTCGCCTTCCAAATTCATGGGAACTTTTGTTTCATCATCTCCCCAGAAGAGAAATTGACTGCCGGTATCGATCGAAACTGATTTACTGGGATTGGAGTTTTCCGAGCCTTCCAAAACGTAATCCGTTCCTTCGATATTGAAGTACAGATAGTGATCGGTGCGATTGATGATCTTGATATCACCTTCGGAAGAACAGCCGAAAATTATTAATGCTGGCAATATGAATAAAATAAATTTCTTCATTTTTTCGATCCTTTGCTTCTCAACCTTGCGAACGGTCGAACTCGTGAGAACCTTCGCAACGGTTAATTATAGCTACTGAAAACGATCGTTCCGAAGTTTTTTTTTAAAACCGTTCGGAAGGTCTTGATCTTTCTATTTCAAATTATAAAATACGCCTTTTCCGATGAATCTGGCTGCTTCTCCCAGTTCTTCTTCGATGCGCAGAAGTTGATTATATTTGGCAATCCTTTCGCTGCGGCAGAGTGAACCTGTTTTGATCTGACCGGCATTCACGGCTACTGCCAGATCAGCGATAAAGGCATCTTCGGTTTCTCCGCTGCGGTGCGAGATCACGTTGGTAAATCCGGCAGTTTTAGCCATATTTATCGTATCCATCGTTTCGGAAAGCGTGCCGATCTGATTCAGTTTAATCAATATGGAATTGGCAGATTTTTGTAGGATGCCTTGTTTTAGTCGTTTCACATTGGTCACAAAAAGGTCATCTCCCACTATCTGGATTTTATTGCCCAGTTTTTCGGTCATCAATTTCCAGCCATTCCAATCATTTTCAGCCAATCCGTCTTCAATGGAAATTATGGGATATTTTTTCACCAAATTGGCATAATAATCAATCATTTCTTCTGAAGAAAGCACTGCATTTTCTGCTGTCAGATGATATTTCCCATCCTTAAAAAATTCGCTGGAAGCAGGATCGAGAGCAATCCAAATATCTTCACCGGGACGGTAATTTGCCAGTTCGATCGCTTTAATAATTACCTGCAAAGCTTCCTCATTCGAATCCAGATCAGGGGCAAATCCGCCTTCATCACCCACTCCGGTGCTGTGTCCTTCTTTTTTCAAATATGATTTAAGGGCGTGGAAAACTTCCACATTCATTCGCAAAGCTTCTCTGAAACTGGTTGCGCCCAATGGCATGATCATGAATTCCTGCAGATCGACATTATTATCGGCATGTTTGCCGCCGTTTATGATGTTCGACATGGGAACAGGTAAAAGTCTTGCGTTTGTGCCTCCGATATAACGATAGAGCGGCATTTCCATTTCATCGGCAGCAGCGCGGGCACAAGCCAGTGAAACTCCCAGAATGGCATTGGCACCGAGTTTTTGTTTATTCGGCGTACCGTCCAGTTGCAGTAAAAGACTATCGATCTCCACTTGATCCGATACTTCCATTCCGATTAGTTCCGGAGCAATTATTTCGTTCACATTTTCCACAGCATTCAGCACACCTTTTCCCAAATATCTGCTCATTGTGCCGTCTCTCAATTCCACAGCTTCGTATTCACCGGTGGAAGCTCCACTGGGTACAGCCGCTCTTCCAAAGAAACCGGATTCCAACAGAACATCTACTTCGACAGTAGGATTGCCGCGTGAATCCAAAATTTCTCTACCAAAAATTCCAATTATTTCAGACATATTTTTTCTCCTTGATTCACAATATCAGTAAATTCACATAAAACACGCAGGGAACAAATTAGTTGTCCCCTGCCTTTTGTCAAATTCAGATCAATTTATAATTTAATTTTTAAAAATTTTCTCCATCGCTTTCACGGAACCAAGCATAGCTGCAGCTTCGTAAGGAACGACCACAGTCTTATCGCCATTCTGTACGATTTCGTTAAAAGCTGCGATATATTTGATTGCCAAAAGATATTGGGCAGGATCGGTACCGGTTTTTTCCACAGCATTTGCTACTATATTGATGGCTCTCGATTCGGCTTCGGCTACCAGGAATTTAGCCTCGGCTTCTCCCTGTGCTCTGGTTATCCTGGCTACTTTATCTCCTTCTGCAATAAGAATCTGAGATTGCTTATCTCCTTCTGCTTCCAGGATCTTGGCCCGTTTGTCGCGTTCAGCGCGCATTTGTTTTTCCATGGCAGTTTTTATTTCCTGAGGTGGATTGATATCCTGCAACTCTACCCGATTTACCTTCACACCCCATTTATCGGTTGCTTCATCCAGAATATCCCGCAATTTGGAATTGATCGTATCCCGAGAAGTAAGCGTTTTATCCAGATCGAGTTCTCCAATCACGTTACGAAGAGTCGTTTGTGTGAGTTTTTCTATCGCTTGCGGCAAGTTGACGATTTCATAAACAGCCTTGGTAGAATCGGTGATCTGAAAATAGAGCAGGGCATCGATTTCAATGGAAACATTATCGGCGGTAATCACGTTTTGGCGCGGAAAATCATAAACTGTTTCTCTCAGATCGATGCGGTTTTCATTCTTCACCTGAACATATTTATTACCTTGAATATCGGTTCTCACATAACGCCAACTGATCTGTCTGGGTTTATCAAAAACCGGCCAGATTATATGTAATCCGCTGTCCAGTGTGCGATTGAATTTTCCCAAACGTTCTATGATGATGACCTGAGCCTGCTTGACTACAACCAGTCCTTTGGAAATTAATAGTAAAACAAATACTGCCAGAACGATGATTAATGCTGTCATTATTCCTCCTTTTTATCTGCTTCGGCAACGATCAGTTTGTTGCCTTCAATTTTTTGGATTATCACTTTTTTCCCGATCTTAATTTTTTCATTTTTGCTCGAAATCGCCGACCACTCTTCGCCACCAACTTTCACATATCCTCGTCCATCGACCGGTATTTCTTTCACGACAATTCCCTGCTTTCCTTTTAAGGCATCCACGTTGGTTGGAACGGATTCATCCGAGATTAATTTTTTACTTATTTTTCTGGTGAATAAGAAAACTATGAATGTTATTATGGCAAAAATAAAGATTTGTAATGGAATACTTACATTCGTCATCCAGACGAGAACGCCTGTGATGA
>JAUSOT010000260.1 GCA_030656075.1 Candidatus Cloacimonadales bacterium | reverse complement strand
TAAGGACTTAAGTGTCGGAAAGATTAGTACAAGATTAGCTCTTAATCTATTTCAATGATTTAGAAGAAGTTAACTTCTAAATATCGGACAGGAATGCAAGTTAGAATTTTTGAAGGTATCCGCAGTAATTTGGAAGATAATATTAATCAGTGGCTTAGAGATCATTCAGAAGTAAATATCGTTAAAATATTACAATCCAACCAAAAAGAAATGATGGCCACAGTTTCGATCTGGTACGAATAATTATCAGATTTTATCGAGCTTTAGACTAACTTAAAGAATCGGAATTATAGAAATTTTCTAACATTTCATGATTCGTTTTATATTCAGCTATTTTCTGCTTCAGGTAGGAAATAGCTGCTGTTTTATCCATTTGCAGAAGCTGTCTTCGAATCGCATTTATTTTATCAAGATTTTGTAGTGAATGCAGCAGTTCTTCTTTTCGGGTACCGCTTTCAGTGATATTGATCGCTGGAAATGTTCTTTGTTCCGCAATATCACGATCAAGAATAATTTCGCTGTTTCCGGTTCCTTTGAATTCCTGGAAAATCACTTCATCCATGCGCGAACCTGTATCTTTCAGGATCGTGGCGATGATCGTGCAGGATCCGCCTTTTTCGATATTTCGAGCCAAACCAAACAGTTTTCTTGGTATTTCCAAAACACCTGAGCCTAAACCGCCGGACATCGTTCTGTTATTGAAATTCCTGTCGTTTGCGTTATATGCCCTTCCCATTCTCGTTAAACTGTCGATCAGGATCACGACATCGTTGCCGCATTCTACTTCCACTCGCACGTGGTTTATCAAAAAGCTGGAAAGCAAAATGTGAGAGGCTGTACCTTTGTCCAACGAACTGTGAAAAACATCAGCTTTGGTGTTCATAATAAAGGAAGTAACTTCTTCCGGGCGTTCATCGATGAGCAGAATTATCACTTTCAATTTGGGATCGATTCGGTGCAAATCGTTGGCAATGGCTTCCAGTATCATCGTTTTGCCGGCACGTGGTGGAGAGACGATCAAACCTCTGGTTCCTTTGCCGATGGGAGTGATCAGATCGAGGATTCTGATGGAAAGATCTTCGGAAGAACCAAAATCAAACTTCTCGGTCGGATTGATGGGAAGTAATCTGTTGAAATCTCTCCTGGAAGCAAAACTATCCGGTTTGACATCACAAACAGAGACGATTTTGGCAACCTTGCCATTCTCTATCTCGCATTTCAGTCTCACACCACTCACGAGCTGATACTGCGAAATAAGAGATTCCGGAAATTCATAGGAATCATGCCGGTCATCAAACGGAATCGTCCACAAAATCGGTTGGTGATTTCGGGCGATGTTTAAATAGCCTTCAAATATTTTTTTCTTTTTCACGCTGTAGTTATTTTTGAAGTGGGAATTGTGTCAAGGAAGGAGGTTGGATTAAGTTCGATTTTGACCATTAAATAATGAATGTCACAAGTTTTGTCGTAAGTATGTCGCAAGTTTACTTTCTAAGCTGATATTCCAACTGATTTGTTTCACCTTTTGAAATCAGCAATTCCTTATCCAGCATAAATTTCAAATCACGCTGAAGAGTACGGCGGTTTACCTTTGGAAAAAGCGATTGATAATCTTGAATTGTTATTTTCCCCTGTTGAAATAAATATTCCAAAGCTTTACCTTGCCTTTTGTTCAGTCCATTCTTGCTAATTAAAATATCGCGTTGGATGACCTGTTCACCCTGCTTTTTGACCTCAATCATTTGAGTTTCCAAACCTGTAGTAAAATAATCAAGCCACTCTGTCATATCCATGTTACTTTCACGAACACTTTGAATTGATTTGTAAAATGTTGGTCGATCTCGATCATAATATTCACTGATCGAAAATAAACGTTTGAAATCATAACCAGCTTTGTAGAGACAAAGAGTCGATAATAGACGAGAAGTTCTGCCATTTCCATCCAGAAATGGATGTATGTGAACTAACTGGAATTGAGCTATTCCACTTGCTATAACTGGATGAATTTCATTATTGGAATTCAACCATTGAACCAATTCCGACATCATTATCGGAACATCAAGAGCAGAAGGTGGAGTGTAGATCACTTTACCAGTAATTGAATTTACAACATAATTCTGAATTTGCCGATACTTGCCAGGAGTTGCTTTACCACCTCGAACTCCAGCTACCAGATGATGGTGAATCTCTCGGATTAGGCTTTCTGTAATCGGGTCACCATTATTCAAACTTTCAGATACGAATTCGAAAGCTGATCTATAATTTAGTAATTCTCGCACATCTTCAGGATCAGCTTCAGGAACAGGTTTGCCATTCCACAAACGTTCAGCTTGATCAAGTGTTAATTGCGTTCCTTCAATATGGGTAGTGTGATGAGCTTCTTTCATCAGAGCTTCATTGCCAATATCTTCAATCCACTCTTTGGATAGTTTTGCAGCATCCAAAAAACCACGGACTCGTTCAATTTGGGTAATTGCAGCGGTCATCCTGTTTGTGATTGTGAATTTTGGAATAAATTTATCCATTCTTTAATAATCCTATAATAGCACAAACATGCTTATAATAATTGTTGTGTTCGGAAGAATATTCAAACATCCTTCAATTATGATTCTCTTTCTCATACTTCAGTTATTTTCAAAGCGAGAATTGTGTCAAGGAAGGAGGTGGAATTCTTTGTTCTTAGTTATTTATAAATGCGTTTATACAAATTCTTCAACCTTTCATTTGACATGGGAATGGATCAAATTAATTTATCACCAGTTGTTCTTAATAGCAAAATAGATGGGGGTGACCTGGTTTCGACAGGGATAAAGGGGATTGCTGATGCATGCCGAGGAGATTACCTACTCGTTAATCACGGTGGTACCAAACTTAAACGCAAACGAAAACTTTGCACTAGCAGCTTAGTTCTGCTACGGTCCTGAAAAGCTTTGCTGTTAGGCTTTCAGTAGGCCGCCATAAATAATAGCTATAAACGGCAGAAGTCTGTGATGTCGTTCGAAAAACTACAGGCTGGTCGCTTGGCATGGTTTGATTGTTTTCCTGCCATTCGATGAGATCAAAAACAACTAAGCATGTAGATTTGGCTTTTGACTTATCTTTGGACGCGGGTTCGATTCCCGCCACCTCCACCATTTAAAAAAACTTAAATATTTCCAAACTATTTTCTTTTCTGACTCTTCAATTTCATTGACAAACAAACCAAATTTTCAGATTGCTCTCTCCATAAAGTTGTAAATGAATTCTGCATAATAGAGTGTCTTGTGAAAAATGCCAATAATTGCTGTCTTTGCGAGTTAGCTTCTTGCTGGTGCAGTCGAAGCAATCTCTCTAATTATCAATTAATTAACAAAATAGCTTGCTTCAGCAGAATTCCTCTGATCCGGCAATTGCCGGACGCAAAGACTGAGTCGTTTTATGCAGAACTAATTAAGTTGTAAGGATTTAGAGATGATTATTCAGATTCATAGCATCCTGCAGAGCATGATCGAGTTTTCCAAACAGAAAACCAATCATCTGGAATTCATCAAAAGAGTGCACAGCTTATTATACGAAAAATTTAATCTTCCCGATTCACTTTTCATACTCTCCCTCGGAGATCATTTCCTGAAAAGTTACTGGCAGAAATTACCGGAAGAATACTGGGATATCCGCACCAACGAACTGGACGACAGCGATCGGTTTCTGCGGCTGGTCGGCATCGTGGAACGCGAAATAGGATTCAGCAAGCAAAAGGATCTGAGACTGGAAATTATCGAATCTAACGAAATTATCGGGATCATCATCGTTCCAAACTGCAGTAGTCTTCCCAACCGCAAAGAGACCAAAGAAATCCTGAATGGAACCAAAGACTTGTTTTATCTGATCTGCAAATCGTTATACCGCCAATTCCAACTGAACGAAAGAGTGAAAGAACTCAGCTGCCTGCACAAGATCAGCAAACTGGCCGAGAATAAAGAACTCAGCATTCATGACTTTTTAACTGAAGTAGTAAAACTCCTGCCACCCGCCTGGCAGCATCCCGAGCAGGCTCAAGCCAGAATAACTTACAATTCCGACAGCTTCGTTGCGCAGGATTTTGAAGAAAGTGACCTTTCCATAAAGGCTGAGATAGTTGTTGATAATCGCAAAACAGGCTTGATCGAAGTCAGTTATCCTCCGGATTTTCGGCATTTGGACAGCTTACCTTTCCTGAAAGAAGAAGAACATCTCATGGAAACAATCGCGCAGGAACTGAATATTGTGCTGGATAAGAAAAAAGCGGAAGAAGAAAGCCGCAAACTGGGAATGCAGCTTTTGCATGCGGATCGATTAGCCACTCTGGGACAGCTTTCCGCCGGGATAGCCCATGAGATCAATGAACCGCTGGCGGGTATTTTGGGTTTGGCTCAATTGATGGAAAAGAACGAAAGCCTGGATATTGAAGCAAAAAATGACCTGGAAAACATTGTATCCGCTTCTTTGCATGCGCGGGAAGTGGTGAAGAAACTGATGCTCTTCGCACGGCAGATGCCTTCCTCTCAAACCAGGATAAACCTGAATGATGCTGTGAAAAATGCCATTTTCTTTTTAGAATCACGCTGCCGGAAAAATATGATAAAAGTTAAAATTGATTTGGCAAAAGATATTCCGGATATAATTGCCGACTCTTCCCAGATCCATCAGGTCCTCATAAACCTGGTTGTGAATGCTTTGCAGGCGATGCCGGATGGCGGAGAGATAATTTTGAAAACAGGATTCGATGCAGAAAATGTCTTTTTGGAATGCAGCGATACAGGAATAGGAATGAATAAAGAAGTATTGTCGCAGATATTCAATCCGTTCTTCACAACTAAAAAAGTGAACGAGGGCACCGGTCTGGGATTATCGGTCGTACATGGCATTATCTATTCGCATAACGGCAGCATCAAAGTGAAAAGCAAACCGAATGAAGGCTCAAAATTTATGATCACTTTTCCCGGAGCTTTGAAAAGCAGTGATTGATTTCAGATAAAGAAAAGGAAAAAAATATGATTTCTAAGATTAGATACTTTGCCCCTCCCCACCCTCCCCAAAGCAAAGGTGAGAGAGGAGGCGATCATTTCAAGACAAGTCTTGAAGCCGACGCTTTAGGAGAGGGAAAAGTGCGTAACTCATTGAATTATTTATGAGGCAAAAATTGTGAATGTAAATATGGAAATATAGCAGCGATACTAATTCCATAAGTTATAATGAAATTTATACAATATTTATAAAAATAAAGGATATAAAAATATGATTGGGGCAAGAATTTTAGTTTTGGATGATAACGCTATCACCCGCGATGTGATCAAGCGCAACCTGGCGAAACACGGCTACCAGCTTTACACCGCATCCAGTTTCGATCTGGCTAAAGAGATTTTGAAAGAGATCAAACCCGATCTGCTTATCACCGACCTGAAAATGCCGGATATCAGCGGCCTGGATGTGGTAAAATTCGCTACCGAAAATTTCAAGGATACCGAGATCATCGTTATCACCGGTTATCCCACCATCACTTCCGCCGTGGATGCCGTCAAACTGGGTGCGAATGATTACCTTACCAAACCCTTCACCGATGTGGAACTGCTGACCGCTGTGAAAAATGCCCTGGAAAAATTGAGCAGCAAACGGGCTTTTTCGCAGGAAATCTCCGATGGTTTCGGTGAAAAATTCGGTATTATCGGCGATTCCAAAAACATGATGGAAGTTTTTGCCACAATCAAAAAAGCCTCCGAGATCAACAGCACGGTAATGATAACAGGTGAAAGCGGCACCGGCAAAGAACTGGTTGCCCGGGCAATTCATTATACCGGTTTTCGGGCAGCCGCACCCTTTGTTCCCATCAATTGCGGAGCTATCCCGGAAACACTGCTGGAAAGCGAACTTTTCGGTTATGTGAAAGGAGCTTTCACCGGTGCGCACAACACCCGGGACGGCTTTTTCCAAAGCGCTAACAAAGGCAGCATTTTTTTAGACGAAATTTCCGAAACTTCTCCTCTGATGCAGATAAAACTGCTCCGGGTAATACAGGAAAAAGAAGTTTATATGATCGGCTCGAATCGTAGCCAGAAAGTGGATGTGCGCATCCTGGTCGCTTCCAATAAAGACCTTTTTGAATTAGTAGGGTTGAATAAATTCCGGGAAGACTTGTATTACCGTTTGAATGTGCTGACCATCAACATTCCTCCTTTGCGTGATAGAGGAAATGATATATTGATGCTGGCTAATTACTTCGCGAATAAGTATGCGGAGGAATTCGATAAACAGGTTCCCGTTTTTGCCGATGAAGTTTTGGAAATTTTTGCTAAGTACAACTGGCAGGGAAATGTGCGGGAATTGGAAAACCTGGTGCACCGACTGGTGATTATGAACGAAGACGGCAAGATCCGCAAAGCCGACCTGCCCGATTTTATGAAATCCCGCATCGGCAGCAGCAGCGACGTGAAACGATCTTTGCTGGAAGTGGAACTGGAACACATCAAAAACGTGCTGGAATATACCAATAACAACAAATCTAAAGCTGCTGAAATCCTGCATATCGACCGGAAAACGCTGAATAGTAAGTTGAAGGAAGAATGACGGGATATACGCGCTGAAAAATCATCCGGAAAGCTTTTGGAACGCCCCCAAAAACCCATCAAACACAGAATCGGAACAATTCAAACGAGACAAACCACGCAATCTACTGCAGGTGTTTTGTTGAACGGATCATTCAAATAAAAAAATCTGTTTTATAAAACCTACAAAAAGCAATCCGCAAATAACCAAAATCCAGGTCGAGCTTGTTCAACAGAGTTTCCCGGCATGGGAATACATGGAAACTCTTATTATGTTATGGGCAATTACTCGATATTAACTACAACTTCATTATTGTCACTATAAGGTATTGATATAGTTACAGTTTTGTTATCTTTTGTTGTACATTCGATTACTAAGCATTTTGGCGGTGCACCAAAATCATCTGAAATCAGTTCATTTATTAGTTGTTTGTCAGAATCGAAATCGAGAGGTAAAAGACCACCGCTTACCAATGGAAGATACATCTTAAAATTTTTCATATTTTTTTCCTCCAGCGCTAATCCTTGTGTGTTTATTCAATAATTTTTGTATCAACAACGACATTGTCTTGAATATAAAACCACACATTTTGAGTGTTTACACCACCAAATGAATTAGAACCTTTAAATTTGCAACGTACAATCCAATTTTCACCATAATTAGTTACTTTTGACCATTCTATAAATTCAATACTTGCTGCATCCTTTGCATTTGATTTAACATAATTTTTAACAATTAATACCGAACCATCAAAATTACTTTGCTCAGGCATTGGGCCAATTGCATTATGTTTCACTTTGCTATAATCCCAACCACCTGAAACATTATCGCAATAACTTTCTAAATTCCACCACAATTTATGCCCTTTCTTTAAAAAATCTTTTAAACATTCTTCACTAACATTTTTGTATTCTTCAAAAGCATTATTTTCTAAATAGATCTGTTTCAAATTTTTCTTAATTCTATTATAGACTAATTTTGTTGGACAGTAACCACTTGACATACCAGTCCAACCATAGGAGATTTCGATAACATCGCAATCACTATTATTTAGTTGTTTTAATAATTCTGTGAGTTCTGTTTCTTTACCAAGAGAATATCCATCTACACCCATTTCAAAATCACCTAATTGTATTTTACAAGTTTTTAATGGGGGAATTTCTTCTTTGAGCTTAAACTCATTTGACTTTTCTAAATCAGTCTTATTGCTTTCTTTTATTGGTTTATCTGAACAACCGATTAATACAAAAATTATAATCAGTAATATTAATATCTGTTTCATGTTTCCTCCGCATTTTTTTTATTACCCATGATGTTCTGCGTGTGCGGCGGGATCGGAACGATCACACCCAGACAGAACGCCTAAAGTTTAAATCGTAAGAATTAAACGAAAACAAACCACGCAATCTACTGCAGGTGCTTTTGTTGAACGGATCTTTCAAACAAAGAAATCTTTTAAGAAAAACTAACAAAAAGCAATCCTCAAATAAACAAAATCCAGGTCGAGCTTGTTCAAGTAGCAGTTCTATGATGGCTGCGCATCATTGGAACTGCTTAATTTGTTAGGCGATTCAATTATTTTCCAAACACAAGACCAGTGAAAAAAATCTCCAATTATAAACATTTTCTTGTTTTCACTTTTTTTGATTAAACTAAAATTTTTAGATTATAAAAATCACTCAAAATCTTAGTTTTACACAGAAACTATATAAATTTTTAATGAACTATTTAAAATAATGAATTGAATCAAATTGAACACTTGATTTAGTTATTATTTCTGAATTTTGTATTGGTGCAATAATTGAGATTTTTGTGGTTTTATTCGCCGGTATCTTTTGAATGAATTTTATCACACAATCTTCAACTTTGATACTTCTATCAGAAGTATAGATTACTTTTATAGCACCATTAATAGCATAATCACTATTGTTTGCAATCCATATATCATGCTTTCCTTTAAATTTATTAATTTTCTGCCAATTATGTTCGGCTATTTTTACACAACCAACTTCTGCACCTTGAAATAAAGGCATTTCGGAATTGATGTTTGTTAATGCAGTAAGACTATCCGAAAAAATATGTTTAATTTGATTCTCTCCGTGACCTTCATAAACAACCCAATTAAAAGGATATGAGAACTCATATTTGCCTTCAATTTCTGGACATTTTATTGAGAATTTGGTTTCTTTTTTGTCACCAAACCTGTTGATACTAATAGTTTTGAATTTTGTTCCTTCAGAATTTATTAATTCATCTTCAAATTCTATTTTAACATATACAGATTGCCAATATTCAGAACTTTTAAATAAATGTGAAGCATGAAACAGAGCAACATTTTTTTCTTTATGGTGTATATTACAAGCCGTGATAGTTATTATTAATGCAAATATAGAATATCTAATTTTCACACATCCTCCAATTATTTGCTTTAGTCCAATTCAACATATTTCGCCTAATGGTCTGGTGTACTGCGTGTCTTCCTGCCGGTCTCCATGCTATACGCAGACACTGTGTTACGGGCAGTTTTAGAGGAGTTTTGAGATGAAACATTTATTTAACCAAATCAATGATAGCTTGCAGATTATGCAGACAAAGATCTTTGCCTGTTTTAAATTTAGTATTTTCACCAAATCGTTCTTTCATTTTCATTTCATCAAAATTATAAATAACCGTATGCATCCCATCAAACCTTTTTTCATAATTTGTACTTGCTTCTTTATAATTTCTATAAGCACAATTAATCTTTTTAGTTTTTTTACCTTTAGTATAGACTAGAAGATTTTTGATTGTTCTGTCAGTAATAGGAATGGAGCTATCAACACAAGTGCTTATAAAATTAATAATAGAGGATCTATCGAGATTTATTTTGCAAAACAAATCAATAAACACTTTTCTGGAATCAATAATAGTACCCCGTTTTTCTTTATATCTAATGATTCTTATATTTGCAATAATTCCGAGAAAAAAGCCAACAACGGAAATAAAAATTTTAAACAAGAGACTATTGGTGAAATCCTCTTGGAATTTTTGATTGTTATTATTATAGGAGCTATTATTGGTTGTGGATTGCTTATCATCTATGACGACATCTTCGGGTAATAAAATGAAAGAAAAAGAACAAAATAAAATTAGAAAAATAATTGATAAATTAACTCTATACATTTACATCTCCAATTATTTTGTGAAAATAGCCCCTAATATTCATACTTGCTCCCATTGTTTTATTGTACATAACTAACATATATTTACACTAAATCAAGGTGCGTCATAACTTCTTTCCCTCTACTCTTTGCTCTTTGCCAATCTCAATGATTATAATCCGCATAACTTCCTCAACTATTTCTCCAAAATCACTTTCATATCCCAAAATCCATTTCTTCCAAGATGACGGTTTGATTGGAAATTTTTTTTACAATTTCTGTCAATTTTTTTAATGGATCTTGTTAAATTTTCAAGACAATGATTTCAGAAAAAACTTATACAGGAGGATTACAAACCAACTTATCACATGATCTTCCGGCTTCATAATTTACACCGTGA
>JAUSOT010000257.1 GCA_030656075.1 Candidatus Cloacimonadales bacterium | reverse complement strand
TGGATTTTCTCGTTTTTCACCCAAAGTCCCTTTCTCAACAATTCGCCTTCAGCTATTGTATTGGGCAATACTCTTTCAGCTCTATCACAAATATCTTTTGTCATGCTGTAATCTGAATAAGAGCGGATCAGAAATTTGCGAAAGAAGTTATCTATATTTTGGTAATTGCGCAAAGTGGAGGCGGAATGATTGCTGAAAAAAATGGGATTTACCACATATTTTGCTCCGTAGGCAACCAGATTTTTTGCCAGAGAATAAGTCGAATTTCCGGCATTGAAAATGTGGACGAGATCATCTTTTTCCAGTTTCAGAGCAAAATCCCACATATCAAATAATTTCACGTCAACCTGCAGCTTTTCCAGGGCTTTTTTCAGATGCAAAACTTTATAGGTCGGTCCTCCCCTATTCAACATCAACGATTGATAACTGGCTAAAAATATTCTCATTTATTTCTCTTCCCTTTTTTCGATTCGTAGTTGTATAAGGTATCCCGCCAATGCCATTTGCGGGTTCTTTCCAAATCTGTTTTGGGTGTAAGTTTCTCTGTTTTCTGCCAATGCAGATTACTCAATATCATCTTTTTTTGCATTCTGTTCAAAGCATAATTATCGCCGCCCGAAATTTTAACAAAGATTTCATCCGAAAATTCATCACCTTCAAAATTCAGTTCATCATCAGAATATTTAATTTCAGGATTGAGTTTGTTTCTTTTCCCCCACCAATCTGCATATTCCCGATAGGTTAAGGAATTGATCTGCTTAATATTTACATATCTAAAAATCTTATCAAATATCTCTAAATTTCCATGGGAAGGATGGTGATAAAGAAAGATTGGATTTCCATTTAGCAGGCATTCATCAATGTGAGTTTTGTAATATTGCCACATTTCTTCTTGGGAAAAATGAGAACGATGCATTCTGCCGATGCTCATGGGATGAATGGGTATCTGCAGAACTGAAGTTGCTTTATCGTTTACAATTGGATAAAAGGGTAGATCGTCGTAATCCAGAGTGAATTCTGAAGAATATTGAAAGCCTTTTTCGGTCATAACTCGAGCCAGGTTTTCATTCCAGTCACCAAACGGAGCAGCAAAACCTGCTACCGAAATTCCAGCTTCATGCAAATCACTCAAGCCGTTTTCAATATTCTCTTTGTTTGTTTCATAATCAGGAAAAACCAGGTGCCGCCTGCAATGCAGAGCAACTTCCTGATCCGGCATTTGGGCGTAAACTTGTTGAAGAGTATCTTGGAAAACCGTATCCACAAACCAGGTTCCGCGAATTTTGTGCTTTTTACAGAGTTCATACAAAGTTTTTGCCTGTTCGGAAGTGCAGTAATCCGTATCTACTCTGAACATGAAAAGATTCTTCCAATCATTGGGAAATCGCCAGTTTTGAACTAAAGGTATTTTCCTTTTTTCATGCAGGAATAG